>NZ_JACSKB010000004.1:0-208392 GCF_018617335.1 Exiguobacterium sp. s63
GTTCCCATGCCGAACACGGAAGTTAAGCGTCTCAGCGCCGAAAGTAGTTGGGGGATCTCCCCCTGTGAGGATAGGACGTTGCCAGGCAAACGGTGGTTCTGGAGCATTCGCTCAAGGGCCGCCGTTTTTTCATATCATCGATTCAGCTTAGTGGAAGAGAGGACGTAAGAAGAAATGGCTAAGAAGATCAAAGTATATGTCGAACCAAATGAAACGGTCAGCGAATGTTTAGATCGAATCAACGAAATGGGTTATCGTCCTATACGCCGCATTGAAAAGCCCGTCTTTGAGCAAACGGGAGCCAAAGATGAACCTGTCCATTCCCATCAATCGATTTTATTTGAATGCGTCTCTAAAGAATCCTAATGCCAAGCCGTCACACAATCTGTGTGACGGCTTTTTACATACTCAAAATGAATGCTCGCGTTCAAAGCATCGGTCTCCAAGCGCGTCCAATAAAGTTTGAGCTCGTTTTTCTATCTTTTTAGGAAGGTTCTCTTTACTAAAGTATTCAAGAGCCAAACTTTCCCCATCTTCCATGGCGAGCTCTCCATGTACTCCTTTTGCCTGGTATAGATGAATGACACCATATGTCTCGTCTCCGTTCGGATATTTAAAGTAACCATCTTCCCCGGAAAAAACCTGAATTAATTCGAAGTGCTCAGCGAGAAGTCCGGTTTCTTCTTTCAATTCTCGTGTAGCGACTTCTTCCAATGTTTCCCCGAGTTCCATCGATCCTCCTGGTAAACCCCAATCAAGCGTATCGGATCTATATTGCATCAGTACCTCTTTCTTTTGATTGATGACTAAAATAGTGGCACCAACACTGATGATCGGGCGGTTGCCAATCACTTCTCTAAGACTCGATATGTAACTCATCTAACTCCCCCTTTTCAATAGCATACATTATCGGAGAAGATTGTGCAGATTACATCTAAAAGGCGAACGATAAATATTCAGACAATTAAAATGTTCGCAGTTTATTGACATGTTTTCAAAGAACAAGGTACGATAGGCGTGTGAGATAAGAAAAATAAATAGTGCTCCATATAATCGCAAGGAAATGGCTTGCAAGTTTCTACCTGATCACCGATTCTGATCAGACTATGGGGTGTAGCGGACGTGTATTTGTCATGCCTATACCCTAAACTGATTGTCGGTTTAGGGATTTCTTTTTGTAAGGGGGACATTTGGAATGAACGTAGTCGTTGGAGTAATCATGGGTAGCTCATCTGATTGGGAGACGATGAAACATTCATGTGACGTGTTAGATGAGTTACAGATTCCATATGAAAAACAAGTCGTATCAGCTCACCGTACACCAGACCTTATGTTCGAATATGCTGAAGAGGCACGAGGCAGAGGCATTCAAGTGATCATTGCGGGTGCTGGTGGGGCAGCCCACCTTCCTGGAATGGTCGCTGCGAAAACGACACTTCCTGTCATCGGTGTCCCGGTACAGTCGAAAGCACTCAATGGAATGGATTCGCTCCTCTCCATTGTGCAGATGCCTGCAGGAGTTCCAGTAGCAACTGTTGCGATTGGTAAAGCGGGAGCAACGAATGCAGGATTATTGGCTGCTCAAATCCTGAGCATCCACTCCACAGACATAACACATCGACTTGATGCATTTCGGGAGAAGAAACAAGAGATGGCGATGCGAGGAACGGAGGAGTTGGTCTGATGAGAATCGGAATTTTAGGTGGAGGACAACTTGGACGGATGATGTCACTCAGTGCGAGTGCAATGGGGTACACGACGCTTTGTCTCGATCCAAACCCACATGCACCGACTGCTCAAGTGGCTGATTCAATTGTTGCCTCATTTGATGATGTCGATGCCGCAAAAGAACTCGCTGCTCGTTCAGACGTTGTGACGTATGAATTCGAGAATATCGACACGGAAATGATTGCAGCCATCGAAGAGAAGTGTCCACAAGGTATGGACGTGTTGAAGGCGACGCAACATCGCATCTTAGAAAAACAAATGATTGAATCTGCTGGGTTACGAGTCGCGCCATATATTTCAGTTCGTACCGTTCGAGATGTACGGCAGGCATATGAGAAGCTCGGCTTACCATTTGTCATCAAAACGTGTCGCTTCGGCTATGACGGAAAAGGGCAAACGGTCATCCGGACGGAACAGGATGTTCAGGCGTTCACTGAACAGTTCACCGAACAAGAATATGTCGCTGAAGCTTGGTTGCCGTTTGAAAAAGAGATCTCCGTCATTGTGACACGAGGAGAAGAAGAAACGTCGACGTTCCCGATCAGTGAAAATATTCATCACAACAACATCCTACATCTCTCCATCGTACCAGCTCGTGTGGCAGGTGAGATTCAAGAAGATGCGAGACACCTCGCACTCCAGCTCGCCGATCATATCGGTTTAATGGGGACACTCGCTGTCGAGTTGTTCGTCATGCCAGATGGTCGCCTTTACGTAAACGAACTCGCACCGCGTCCCCACAATTCTGGACACTACACGATTGACGCATGTGAGACCTCACAATTTGAACAACACATTCGAGCCGTTACGGGGATGCGTCTCGGACGAACTACACTGACCACTCCGGTTGTCATGGTCAATCTTCTCGGCGAACATATGCAACGACTCAATGTCAAAGCATTGCCATCGAATGTTAAACTACATCTGTATGGAAAAGATGAAGCGAAGACAGGTCGCAAAATGGGACATTTGAACGTCCTTGCTGACACGGTCGAAGAAGCGCTTCATACCATCGAACAACTGGCAATTTGGAAGGAGACCGTTTTATGATTTCACGCTACACCCGCCCAGAGATGGCAAACATTTGGACTGACCAAAACAAATTCGAGGCTTGGTTAAAAGTTGAACTTTATGCCTGTGAGGCTTGGAGTGAACTCGGCATCATCCCGAAAGAAGATGTCCAAGTCCTTTGGGACAAGGCATCGTTTGATGTGGATCGCATTCTAGAGATTGAACAAGAGACACGTCATGATGTAATCGCGTTCACTCGTGCCGTTTCCGAGACACTCGGAGAAGAGAAAAAGTGGGTACATTACGGCTTGACGTCGACGGATGTCGTCGATACGGCACTCTCGTACTTAATCAAGCAAGCCAATGATCTTTTAGAGGCCGATTTAGATCGCTTCATCGGTATTCTTGCAGAAAAAGCGAAAGCACATAAGTATGACATCATGATGGGACGCACACACGGCGTGCACGCAGAACCGACAACGTTTGGTTTGAAGCTCGCCCTCTGGTATGAAGAGATGAAACGGAACAAAAAACGTTTCATGGCAGCTCGCGAAACGATTGAATTCGGGAAGATGAGCGGAGCGGTCGGAACGTTTGCAAATATCGATCCGTTCATCGAGTCATATGTCTGTGACAAGCTCGGTATCCAAGCTGCACCGATCTCGACACAGACACTCCAGCGTGACCGTCATGCCGAGTACATGTCAACACTCGCATTGATTGCCACATCGATTGAAAAGATGGCAACCGAGATTCGTGGACTTCAAAAAACAGAGACACGCGAAGTGGAAGAGTTCTTTGCGAAAGGACAAAAAGGGTCGTCTGCGATGCCGCATAAACGTAACCCAATCGGTTCTGAAAATATGACGGGTCTTGCACGCGTCATTCGTGGTCATATGATGACGGCTTACGAAAATGTTCCGCTCTGGCATGAGCGTGACATCTCGCACTCGTCAGCAGAACGCATCATCATCCCGGATGCGACGATTCTCCTTAACTACATGTTGAATCGCTTCGGCAATATCGTGAAGAACTTGACGGTCTTCCCGGAGAACATGCGTCGCAACATGGACCGTACGTTTGGAATCATCTTCTCGCAACGGATTTTACTCGGTCTCATCGAGAAGGGGTGGTCACGTGAAGCGGCATATGATGCGGTTCAACCGAAAGCGATGCAAGCGTGGGAAGAAGAGACAATGTTCCGGACATTGATTGAAGAAGACAAAGAAATGGGCGCACTCTTTACGAGTGAAGAGCTCGATGAGTTGTTCGACCCGCGTTATCACGTACGTCGTGTCGATACAATTTTTGAACGCTGTGGTTTGTAATCGTTGAGGGGCGATACGCCCCTCTCACTTTTAAGGGGGAACGGTTCAGATGAAAGCAATTTATGAAGGCAAGGCGAAAGCGTTATTTGAGACAGAAGAAGCAGGTGTGCTTCGTGTGTACTACAAAGATGATGCGACAGCATTCAATGGAGAAAAGAAAGAGTCGATTGATGGGAAGGGGATTTTAAACAACGCCATCACGACCCAGTTGTTCGAATTGATGCATGACAACAAGATCCCGACGCACTTTATTAAACGAATCTCGGAACGAGAACAGTTGGTTCGTCGTGTCGACATCATTCCGTTAGAAGTGGTCGTCCGCAACGTCGCGGCCGGTAGTCTAGCGAAACGCCTCGGTTGGGAAGAAGGAACACCGCTCCTTGCGCCGATTGTCGAGTTTTATTATAAGGACGATGCCCTTGGGGACCCACTCCTCACGGAAGATCATATCCGGTTATTGCAAGTTGCTACACACAAAGAAGTCGAAACATTGCGACAACTAGGTCTTTGGGTGAACGACGTCTTGCTCGATTTCTTTGGTCAACATGGCATCGACGTAATCGATTTTAAATTAGAGTTCGGGAAAGTGGACGAAACGATCATCTTAGCGGATGAGATTTCACCGGATACGTGCCGTCTCTGGGACAAAAAGACAAAACAAAAGCTTGATAAAGACGTATTTCGTCGCGATTTAGGTTCTTTGACTGAGACGTATGGACAATTGTTAACACGCATAGGGGGAAACGGACAATGAAAAAAGTAAACGTGTACGTGACATTACGTGAAAGTGTACTCGACCCACAAGGAGTTGCCGTAAAGGGCGGACTCGAACATCTCGGATTCGTTGGAGTTGAATCGGTGCGGATCGGGAAAGTCATCGAGCTTCAAGTAGCGGACGACACGACAGAAGACATGGTCAAAGAAATGTGTGAGAAGTTACTCGTCAATACGGTCATTGAGAATTATGAAATCGAGATGGGGGTACTCGCATGAAGTTTGCGGTCATCGTCTTTCCAGGATCAAACTGTGACCTCGACATGTACCACGCGGTAAAAGATGTGCTCGGGGAAGAAGCGGAATACGTGTTTCATACAGAGACCTCACTTGAAGGATTCGATGGGGTCCTCTTACCAGGCGGTTTCTCATACGGAGACTACTTGCGTTGTGGGTCAATCGCCCAGTTTTCACCAATCATGGCTGAGGTGAAGCGTTTCGCGGAAGAAGGACGCCCGGTACTCGGTGTTTGTAACGGCTTCCAGGTGCTCGTCGAAGCAGGGTTACTTCCAGGCGTATTGATGCGAAACCGCGATTTGAAATTCATGTGTAAGACCGTCGATCTCGTCGTCGAAAACAATGAGACGATGTTCACGAGTGAGTATGCGGTACAGGAAACGATTCGCGTGCCAATCGCACACGGTGAGGGCAACTACTACTGTGACGAGACGACACTCGAGACATTGAAGGCAAATGGCCAGATTGCGTTCACCTATAAAGAGAACCCGAACGGATCGGTCGAAAACATCGCCGGCATCACGAACGAGGCAGGAAACGTACTCGGCATGATGCCACACCCGGAGCGTGCGGTCGAAGCGTTGCTCGGTGGAGAAGACGGTAAACGGTTATTCACGTCAATCGTAAAATGGGGGGCACGACATGTTACTTACAACTGAACCGACAGCTACACAAATCCGTGATGAACGGATTTATGCCACGATGGGATTATCGGACGACGAATACGCGCTCGTCGTCTCACTGCTTGGCCGGGAACCGAATTATACAGAAATCGGTCTCTTCTCGGTCATGTGGTCTGAACACTGTTCGTACAAAAACTCGAAACCGGTGCTCCGGAAGTTTCCGACAACCGGCAAGCACGTCTTACAAGGACCAGGAGAAGGGGCTGGAATCGTCGACATCGGAGACGGTCAAGCCGTCGCCTTCAAAATCGAGAGTCATAACCATCCATCCGCGATCGAGCCTTATCAAGGAGCGGCTACTGGGGTGGGCGGAATCATCCGTGACATCTTCTCGATGGGCGCCCGTCCGATTGCTTTATTGAACTCACTCCGTTTCGGAGATTTGAACGAATCACGTGTGAAACATTTATTCGGTCATGTCGTATCCGGTATCGCTGGATACGGGAACTGTGTCGGCATCCCGACTGTCGGTGGGGAAGTCGCATTCGACCCGGCCTACTCAGGCAACCCGCTCGTCAACGCAATGTGTGTCGGCTTCATCCGCCATGAAGACATTCAAAAAGGAATCGCGGAAGGTGTCGGAAACTCAGTCATGTACGTCGGAGCAACGACAGGGCGCGACGGAATCCATGGTGCCACGTTCGCTTCTGAAGAACTCGGAGAAGACGCAGACGAGAAACGTCCAGCCGTTCAAGTCGGAGACCCGTTCATGGAGAAGCTCTTGATCGAAGCGTGTCTCGAAGTCATCAAACATCCGGCACTCGTCGGGATTCAAGACATGGGCGCAGCCGGATTGACGTCATCGTCAGCAGAGATGGCATCAAAAGCAGGAATGGGAATCGAGATGAACCTAGACCTCGTCCCACAACGTGAGACTGGCATGACACCTTACGAGATGATGCTTTCGGAATCGCAAGAGCGGATGCTCCTCGTCGTCAAAGCAGGACATGAAGACGAAATCGAAGCAATCGTCACGAAGTGGGGACTTCATGCAGTCAAAGTTGGGGAAGTCATTGAAGAAAAAGTACTTCGTCTCGTTCATCAAGGAGAAGTCGCAGCGGAAGTACCGGTCGACGCACTCGCAGAAGATGCACCGGTTTATCATAAGCCTTCTAAAGTCCCAGCATATTATGAAGCCTTCCAAGCAATGGAGCCGGTCGCACCGATCGTCGAAGATGTGATGGCGACATGGAAAGACGTCCTTGCGATGCCGAGCATCGCCTCGAAACGTTGGGTGTATGAGCAATATGACCATATGGTACAAACGTCGACAGTCGTCGCACCAGGTAGTGATGCCGCGGTCATTCGCATTCGTGAGACGGAGAAGTCGCTCGCGATGACGACAGACTGCAACGCGAAATATGTCTATCTCGACCCACGTGTCGGTGGAGCCATCGCTGTCGCGGAAGCGGCTCGAAACATCGTCGCAAGTGGTGCAGAACCACTCGCTTTGACGGACTGCCTCAATTTCGGGAGTCCAGATAAACCGGAAGGGTTCTGGCAACTCGACCAAGCCGTCGAAGGAATGGCAGAAGCTTGTCGGACGCTCGATACGCCGGTCATCGGTGGGAATGTCTCGCTTTATAACGAATCGAACGGACAAGCCATCTACCCTACACCGGTCGTTGGAATGGTCGGACTCATCGAGAAACCAGAACATATTACGACATCGTTTGCGAAACAAGCGGGAGACGTCGTCTTCTTACTCGGTGAGACGAAAGCGGAATTTGGCGGAAGTGCCCTTCAGATGTTGCAAGACGGAAAAGTGAGCGGTCATGCGCCGACACTCAATCTTGAAGAAGAACGTCAGACACAAAAGGCGTTGCTTCACGCTATCCGTGAAGGCCTTGTCACGGCGGCACATGATGTATCAGAAGGTGGTCTTGCGGCAGCGTTACCGGAACTGGTCTTTGGAACAGGGTTCGGCATGGACGTGACGATTGACACAGATCTCGTGACGGCGCTATTCAGTGAATCACAGTCACGTTTCCTCGTGACGGTCGACAAGGCACATGCCGAGTCATTCGCGAGCATGACGAACGGAACAGCAATCGGGACAGTTACAGAAGCATCAACTCTTGTCGTTCGTGCAAGCGACCGCTTGATTGAAATGGATGTACAAGAGTTAGAGCGTGTATGGGAAGGAGCTATTCCATGTTATATGACATCCGAGGCATGAACGAGGAATGCGGCGTCTTCGGTGTGTTCGGTCACATCGAGGCGTCACACCTTGCCTATTACGGACTGCACAGCTTGCAGCACCGTGGGCAAGAAGGAACGGGAATCGTCACGGCAGACGGAGAACGTCTCCATGCGAAACGTGGACTCGGACTCGTCACCGAAGTGTTCGATGAGACATCACTCGACACGCTCACGGGGAACCATGCGATTGGGCACGTCCGCTACTCGACGGCTGGCGGCAACACGCTCGAGAATGTTCAGCCGCTTCACTTCAAGTCGTTGACTGGTGATTTGGCGATGGCGCATAACGGAAACCTTGTGAATGCGAACGAATTGAAACATATGCTCGAAGCGGAAGGCGCGATCTTCCAGACGACTTCCGACACGGAAGTCGTGGCCCACCTCATCAAGCGGAGTCGCGGCAATTCATTGAAAGAACGGATCGCCGACAGCTTGGCCCGTCTCGTCGGGGCATTCGCATTCCTATTCTTGACGGAAGATGCATTGTACGTCGGTGTCGACGTGCATGGGTTACGTCCATTGTCACTCGGTCAAACTGAAGACGGGGCTTACGTGTTCGCTTCGGAAACGTGTGCGTTTGACGTCGTGGGGGCGACGTACGTACGGGATGTTGAGCCAGGAGAATTGCTCATGATCACGAGCGAAGGCATCACGTCAGAGCGATTCAGTGAAGCGGCCGTCCGTGCCATGTGTTCAATGGAATACATCTACTTCTCACGACCGGACTCCATCATCGATGGCATCAACGTGCATACGGCACGTAAGGCCATGGGGAAAAAGATGTTTGAAGAAGCACCGGTCGAAGCGGATGTCGTGACAGGTGTGCCGGATTCGAGTATTTCTGCGGCAATCGGCTATGCTGAGGCGAGCGGAATTCCTTACGAAATGGGACTCATTAAAAACCGTTACGTCGGACGGACGTTCATTCAACCGTCCCAGGAATTACGAGAGCGCGGCGTGAAAATGAAGTTGTCAGCGTTACGCGGTGTCGTGAACGGGAAACGCGTCATCATGGTCGATGATTCTATCGTCCGTGGAACGACGAGTCGCCGAATCGTCACGTTACTTCGAGAGGCAGGCGCGACGGAAGTGCATGTGCGCATCACGTCACCGCCGATCAAACATCCGTGTTACTACGGAATCGATACATCTACCAAGGAAGAGTTAATTGCGGCAACCAAATCCATTGAAGAAATCAGAGAAGAGATTGGTGCCGATTCACTAGCGTTCCTCACATTAGACGGAACGGTCGAAGCCATCGATCGTCCGTTTGAAGGAGCGTTACGCGGGCAGTGTGCTGCATGCTTCACGGGACTTTATCCGACTGAACTTGCAGAACTCGTGACAGAGACAAAGGCTTAAGGGGGAAAAGCGATGAGCGTTCGTTATGAACAAGCGGGTGTGAATTTAGAAGCGGGGTACGAGGCCGTATCCCGTATGAAACGTCATGTCGCTCGGACGATGCGTCCGGAAGTGATGACAGGGCTCGGTAGTTTCGGAGCGATGATTGATCTCGGTTCGATGAACATGAAACACCCGATTCTCGTGAGCGGGACCGACGGGGTCGGGACGAAGCTGAAATTGGCGTTCGCGCTCAACCAACATGACACGATTGGAATCGATTGCGTCGCCATGTGCGTCAACGATTGTCTCGTGCATGGAGCAGAACCGCTCTATTTCCTCGACTATATCGCGACCGGAAAAGCAGAACCGGCCAAGCTCGAGCGCATCGTCGCCGGCGTTGCCGAAGGATGTGTCCAAGCCGGTTGTGCGCTCGTCGGTGGCGAAACGGCTGAGATGCCAGGAATGTATCCGGATGGCGAATATGACATCGCTGGATTTGCGGTCGGTGTTGTGGAGAAAGAAGACTTGCTCGACGGTTCGTCGATTCAGGATGGAGACATCGTACTCGGCCTTGCATCTTCAGGCGTCCACTCGAACGGGTTCTCGCTTGTACGTCATATCGTTGAAGCGCAAGGTCTTCATTATACGGATGAGATTGCGATGCTCGATACGACCCTCGGGAACGCCTTGCTTTTGCCTACACGGATTTATGCTGAAGCGGCGAAAGCGGCGATTTCGACAGGTAAGGTTCAAGGGATGGCACACATCACGGGTGGTGGATTCTATGAGAACGTCCCTCGCATGTTGCCAGAAGGTCTCGGAATCACGTTCGATGCGTCGAGTTGGCCGAGTCTTCCTGTATTCGACTGGCTCGAACAAGTCGGAAATATTTCGAAGCAAGAGATGTTCAACGTCTTCAATATGGGGATCGGTTATATGATTACGGTACGAGCTGAAGAGGTGGAACTCGTTGAAGCGGCGCTCGAGCGTGTCGGGGAGACTGCGTACCGAATCGGTAAAGTCGAGAGTCGTCCAGGAATTCGAATCTCAGGAGTGGACCAATGAAACGATTTGCCATCTTTGCGTCAGGATCGGGAAGTAACGCCGAAGCAATCTGGCAAGCGATCGCCGATGGTCATTTGTCTGCCGAATGCGTGTTGCTTGTGACGGACAAACCAGAAGCTACGGTTCTTGATCGTGCGGAACGTCATGGGATTCCAAGTTTTTCATTTACACCGAAAGCGTACGCGTCGAAAGAGGAGTTCGAGGAAGAAATTCTCGTTCTTCTCCATACGCTGCAAGTGGACTATCTTGTCTTAGCGGGGTATATGCGCTTGATTGGAAATGTGTTACTATCCGCATATCCGAACCGCATTTTAAACATCCATCCGTCGCTTTTACCTGCTTTTCCGGGTAAAGACGCGATTGGACAGGCGCTTGACGCCAACGTGCCGACGAGTGGTGTGACGGTTCATTATGTGGATGCGGGGATGGACACGGGTCCGATCATCGCACAGGCGTCTGTCGAGATTGAAGGATGTGACCGCACCGAGGCGACACGTCGCATTCAAACGATCGAGCATCAACTGTATCCGCGCGTATTACAACAAGTGTTGAATCAACAGGAGGTTTTCAAGTGAGAGCATTATTAAGTGTTTCTGATAAAACAGGCATTGTCGAACTCGCAACCGTCTTGCATGAGGCGGGCATCGAGCTCATTTCAACAGGTGGGACCGAGGCGGCGCTTCAGCAGGCGGGATTACCAGTCAAAAACATTTCGGAAGTGACATCGTTCCCTGAAATGTTAGACGGCCGTGTCAAAACGTTGCACCCACTCGTTCACGGGGGCTTGCTCGGACGTCGTGACCTTGATACGCATGTCGCGCAAATGAAAGATCATCACATCGAACCAATCGATTATGTCGTGGTCAATCTGTATCCGTTCAAGGAGACGATTGCGAAAGAGAATACGACATACGAAGAAGCGATTGAAAATATTGATATCGGTGGACCGAGTATGTTGCGTTCGGCAGCGAAGAACCATGCGAGCGTCACGGTTGTCGTTGATCCAAGCGATTACACACTCGTCGCCGATGAAGTACGTGGTGGCGGCACATCGTTTGAGACACGTCAGCGTCTTGCGACGAAAGCGTTTCGTCACACGGCGGCATACGACGCGTTGATTGCCGACTACTTAGGTCGTCAAATCGGCGAAACGTTCCCAGAACAGTTGACGGTCACGTATGAGAAGGTTCAAGACCTTCGTTATGGGGAGAACCCACACCAACAAGCGGCGTTTTATAAGACACCTTTATATGACGGGATGACGCTTGCGAATGCGACACAATTACACGGGAAAGAGCTCTCGTATAACAATATTCAAGATACGAATGCAGCACTTGAAGCACTTAGTGAATTGAACGAACCGGCTGCTGTCGTCGTTAAACATATGAATCCTTGTGGTGTCGCGGTAGGACAAACGATTCATCAGGCGTTTGAACGTGCACACGCAGCGGATCCGGTCTCCATCTTTGGCGGAATCGTCGCCTTGAACCGCGAGGTCGACATCGAGACGGCAGATGCCCTTCGCAACATCTTTTTAGAGATCATCATTGCTCCATCCTTTAGTGAGGCAGCACTTGACCGATTGAAAGAGAAGAAGAACCTCCGCCTTTTAACGTTAGATATGGGACAGATGACAGGCATGCGCCTTACGGCTGTCGCGGGAGGATTGCTCGTACAAGATGGCGATGACATGACACTTGATGATGCAGCGTGCCAAATCGTGACGGATCGTCGTCCGACAGCATCAGAATGGGAAGACTTGAAACTGGCATGGCGCGTCGTCAAACACGTGAAGTCAAACGCCATCGTCGTCGCAAAAGACGAAACGACGATTGGAATCGGTGCCGGACAAATGAACCGTGTCGGCGCAGCAAAAATCGCCTTCGAACAAGCGGGGGAACGCGCGACAGGCGCGGCTCTCGGAAGTGATGCCTTCTTCCCGATGGCAGATACGGTCGAAGCGGCAGCAGCGGCAGGAATCACGGCCATCATCCAACCGGGTGGGTCGATTCGCGATGCCGAATCGATTGAAGCGGCAAATCGCCATGGCATCACGATGGTATTCACATCAGTCAGACATTTCAAACACTGAGAGGGGTTCGCGTCATGAACGTATTGGTCATCGGTCGAGGAGGACGCGAGCATGCGCTCGCATGGAAGTTGAAACAAGACGGGCATGACGTCTTCGTTGCACCGGGCAACGACTTCATGGAAGGGATGACGTGTGTGTCAATCCATGAAACAGACGTGGAGGCGCTCGCCCATTTCGCAGAAGAAAACGAGATTGGATGGACGATTGTCGGACCTGAATCGTCGCTCATGGCAGGGGTCGTCGATACGTTCCGTGCCAAAGGACTGAACATCTTTGGACCGACGAAAGCAGCTGCCTTACTCGAAGGCAGCAAGGCGTTCGCCAAAGAAGTCATGATGGAAGCCGGGATTCCGACAGCAGCGTACGAGGCGTTCACGGATGTGAAGTCGGCGCTTGCCTATATCGAGAAGCTTGGGGCACCACTCGTCGTCAAGGCGGATGGATTAGCAGCCGGTAAAGGCGTCACGGTCGCGTTCACGGTCGAAGAGGCGGAAGCTGCCGTACGTGATATTTTCACGACGGATAAATTTGGTCAACAGTCACAAGTCGTCATCGAAGAGTTCCTCGACGGGGAAGAGTTTTCACTCATGGCGTTCGTCTCGGGAGAGTGTGTCATTCCGATGATCACCTCGCAAGATCATAAACGAGCCTATGACGGCGACAAGGGACCGAACACGGGTGGTATGGGCGCCTATAGCCCGATGCCACATCTGACAAAGGACGTGTATGAGGATGCGGTTGAGACCGTATTAAAACCGCTCGCACAAACGATGGTCAAACGAGGGACGTCGTTTGAAGGATTCTTGTACGCCGGTCTCATCTTGACGGCGGATGGACCGAAAGTCATCGAATTCAATGCACGCTTCGGTGACCCGGAGACGGAAGTCATCTTGCCGAACCTGAAATCACCGCTCCTAGACGTGATTGAAGCGGTCGTTCGTCAAGAGTCGTATCCGGTTGAGTGGGTCGACGGATATACGATGGGTGTCGTCATCGCGGCCGAAGGGTATCCGGACCGACCAATCACGGGTCAGGTGTTATCAGGATTTGAGTCACTTTCGAAAGATGTGCTAGTCTTCCATGCCGGTACGACAAAGAAGGATCACCAAGTCGTAGGAAGCGGAGGTCGTCTATTTGTTGTGACGGCGACAAAACCGACACTATCTGAGGCAAAAACGGCTGTTTATGAGGCAATTTCGCAACTCGATTTACCTGAAACGTTCTATCGGTCTGATATCGGGGCACGAGCGTTTGAACACATTATTTAAAGGATGGGTCAACCCATCCTTTTTTTCATGCGAAAAAAAGGAAATGCCGACATCCTGTTCTACAATAATAAAGTAGCTTGAAGAAGGAGGGTGGTCGGCCTGCGTGTTCAAACAAAATTATTTATTGCGATCGCCGTGAACATCGTACTCTTCATCGGTGTCATTTTATTCGTCATCAAACCGTATTTTGTAGAGAAAAGTATTGAACAGGACAGGGCGATGACTCGTGATCAAATCGAGAGTGTATCGGAAGTGTTCGCCAATCACCGTCTCATGCTCGAACGGATCCTTGTCGATTGGTCAGTCTGGACGAACGCCTATGATTTTGTTCAAAATCGAAATGAAGCATTTGTTGAGAATAATATGGGGACAGATACCCTTGAAAATCTTGGAGTCGGTGCGATGATTTTTCTCGATCAAAATCGAGAGGTTGTCTATTCCGAATTCAATCAATTTTATGAGTTGGACAGTAAAGAGGAAAAGAATGCTTTCACAAATGAATTAATACGTTATGTGAACTCGTCTGGTGTCACGCAAAGTGCGGTATATGGGACTGACTTCGGCCCTGTCGTTTTCATGAGCCATCCGATTGTAAAAAGTGATGGAACGGGCGATCCCGGTGGCACGCTTGTCCTGATTCAAAAAATTGGTCCGGATTTCATGTCAGCGATGAGCGCCCAAGCAAAAATAAAATTATCGATCAGTCCACTGTCTCACCAACAATTGACGGTTGACCAAGACGAACAATTTTCCCGTGTTTCGTTACCGCTTCAGTCCGTCTATCAGGATGCGAACTGGGAACTCAACTTTTCAGTCAAACGCACGTATTATACGAATACGCAGACAATGCTAGAAACAGGTATGTTCGGTCTGGTCGTTCTAGGTCTTGGTCTATTGTTGACACTATTTTGGACGGTGAATCAGATTATCACGAAACGGTTAATGCGCATCGTCAACGAACTGAAATCGATCACGAAAGAACGAAATAGCCGTTTGCGGATTCGATTGCAGCCGAATCAACAAGATGAGATTGAAGAGATGGCTGTCAGCATGAACGAAGTGCTAGATGCCCTTGAACAGACCCAAAAAGAATCGTTGACGCGAGCCTTCCGCGATTCCTTAACGCGTCTTCCGAACCGGTTAGCGGTCGAAGAGATGTTTATGAATTTGCCTGAATCGTCTAAATCAATTGGAGTCATGGGAATCGATCTCGATAACTTCCGACGAATCAACGATCAATTCGGTCAACGCACGGGCGATGCGATGCTGACGTTCTTTGCGTCTCGATTGATGTTTTATAAAGAAGATGGGTTTGTGGCACGGATTGGTGCCGACGAGTTTATTTTGATTCATCCAGATTGGACGACCGAAGAGTTACTGATTGTCGCCAATCAACTAGTGAAGGATTTGCGTGAATGGGGTTTGAAGCAAGGCATGAATCATTTGACCTTGAGTATCGGTATTGATGAATTGATTGAACCATCGCATCACTCATATGAAGTGATGATGGCACGACTCGATGTCGTCTTACACGAGGTGAAAGTATCAGGGAAAGATAAAATCCTCTCCTATCAAGAGATTGAAGATGGGAGTCACTACTTGCAGGCGCTCGAGATGGAGCGGGATCTTCGCTATGCGTTGCGCCATGATGAGTTCGAACTGTATTATCAGCCGATTGTCTCTCCGCAACCGTTTCAGGTACGAGGGGTAGAAGCGTTGATTCGTTGGCACCATCCGACGAAAGGGTTCATCTCTCCGGGCGTCTTTATTCCAGTCGCGGAACAACTAGGTCTGATTTCAGATGTCGGGCGCTGGGTGCTCAATCATGCCATCACTGAAATCCAAGAATATATCGAACACTTTGACTTGTTCTTGTCAATCAACGTATCGAAGCGTCAAATTCTAGACGATTCATTTTTAGAAGCGTTAGAGGAAACACTGATGAAGACAGGATTTCCGCCGCATCGATTGCATGTCGAAATCACAGAGAGTGAAGTTGGAGGAAACGTGTATGAACTTCAACAGTTCATCCAAGCATTGAAAGGAATGGGCGTTAAAATATCGCTCGATGATTTTGGTGTCGGAACATCCTCACTCTCATTCCTGCAATCGCTTCATCTAGATATCGTTAAGATTGACCAAAACTTCGTGAAAGGTATTCCTGAGAACAAGTTTGACCGTGCCTTGTTAGAGGGCCTCTATCAAACGTTCCAAACACTAGGACTCGAGATTGTCACGGAAGGGGTTGAGCGGCCAGAACAGCTCGCGTTCGTATTAGAATATAGTGGTTCACTTATTCAAGGCTATCACTATAGCAAACCGATTCCGGTTAACGAACTACACCTCTATTTACGTAAAACGGTCATGACTCAAATTTGAGGTAGGCGGCTCTTCATAGGAAGAGCCGCCTTTTTTGTGAAAAATATATGTGAATTTTGTTACAATAGGGAACATAACTTGCGACCCATTCAGAGAAAAGGTAAACTTGAAACAGGGAAAGAAAACGCTTTCAAAACTATTTTTTAATAACTTTGAAAGGGAAAAGGGAGGATTGGGTTCGATGCCAACAAAAAGAACGGCGCGGGCACCGTGGTCTAAAGTGATGATTCGTTCACAACTTGAAGTCGTAGATCGATTACGGCCACCTTCGCTCGTCTTACAGAATGCGACGTACTTGAACGTCTACGTGAAACAATGGAGAACGGCGAATATTTGGATTGAGGGAGATCGCATCGTGTATGTCGGTCCAGATCTACCAGAATCAGCGGTCGAAACGGTCGATATGACAGGGAAATATATCGTACCAGGTTACATTGAGCCGCACGCTCATCCATTCCAATTATACAATCCGGCGACGTTGTCGAAATATGCAGGGGAGCGTGGAACGACGACGCTCGTCAATGACAACATGCTGCTTTTTTTACAAGAGAAAGAGCAAGCGTTTGCGCAACTTGAAGCGATTCAACAATTGCCAACGAGTACGTATTGGTGGGCACGACTCGATACGCAGACCGAACTGGATCGGGAGAGTGTTACGGTCGACTCTGAACGCGTCCACGAGTGGTTCAACCATCCAGATGTCGTGATGGCAGGAGAACTGACGGCATGGCCACGCGCCTTGAAGGGCGATGATGAGATGCTTCAGTGGATGCTCGATGCCGAGACGTGTGGGCTGCCAGTCGAAGGGCACTTTCCGGGGGCATCTCCTAAGACATTGACGAAAATGGCGTTGATGGGAGTACACAGCGACCATGAGGCGATGACGGCGGAAGAGGCGTTCAATCGACTAGAGCTAGGTTATACGACGACGCTACGCCATTCCTCGATTCGACCGGACCTGCCAGGGATGATTCGTGACCTATTGGCGAACGGATTGACGGCGTTCGACCATCTTATGGTGACGACGGACGGCTCGACACCGGGCTTTTATGAGGACGGCATGCAGGATGCCCTCGTCCGAATTTTGATCGAAGCAGGGCTACCGGCCATCGAGGCGTACCGAATTGTTTCGCATAATGTAGCACGTCATTTCGACCTCGATCATATTTTAGGTGCGATTGCGCCGGGCCGAATCGCGCATTTGAACATTTTGGACGCAATCGAGGAACCGCGTCCGACAGCTGTCATTGCGAAAGGACAATGGATTTATCGGGACGGTGAATCGCTATTCCCGAACGAATTAGTGGAAGCGGTGCTCGACATGATGCCGTCGACAGACGTTTCCATCGAACTGACGCCACAAGACTTGTCATTCAGCATGCCTGTCGGACTCGATATGGTCAACTCGGTCATCATGAAGCTGTTTAAAATTACGCATGACACGGGTCAAGATGAACTACCGCGGGATGGAGACGAATCGTTTCTCATGTTGCTTGATAAAGAAGGCAAGTGGCGATTGAACACAGTCCTAAAAGGGTTCGCCCGAGATTTCGGTGGACTCGTCAGTTCGTACTCGATCAGTGGGGACTATTTGATTCTCGGAAAATGCAAACAAGATATGTTACAGGCGTTTGAGCGAATGAACGAACTTGGAGGCGGGATTGTTCTCGTCGATCAAGGAAAAATCATTGCCGAGATTCCATTGCCACTCTGTGGGATGACATCGACGGACCCACTTGAAACGCTCATCGGTCAAGAGAAACAGCTACGGGATGAACTTGTGGCGAGAGGTTATCAATTCGAAGATCCGATCTACACGTTACTCTTTTTAGCCTCTACCCATTTACCTTATGTTCGGGCGACACCTCTTGGAATTTATGAAGTCATGAAGAAACAGGTACTATTTCCTGCGATTTTGCGATGAATAGTTGAGTCCGGGGCGCCCCTGCTTTAGAATGAGAAAGAAGTATGAGTAGAGAGGATGCTTGCGGATGCAACTCGATAAATTACGAGGTCGAGAGCTCGATCAATTGTTTGAAGCGATTTTGAAGCTCGAGACGCTCGAAGACTGTTATCAATTATTTGATGATTTAGCGACTGTCAATGAAGTTCAGGCACTTGCGCAGCGACTTGAAGTGGCGCGGCAAATACGTGAAGGAAACACGTATCATAAAATTGAGGATGCGACTGGCGCCTCAACCGCAACGATTTCACGTGTGAAGCGATGCTTGAACTATGGGACAGGCGGATATGATCTTGCTCTTGAACGTCTACAACAAACAAAAGGTGACTCGTAAGAGTCATCTTGTTTTTGATGGAGGGGAGGGGCAAGATGCAACAAAAATTCATGAAACGGAACTTACAACTGTTCTTTCGAAACTTAACACCGGTTCAAACACTTGTGTTGATCTATAGTGCGGCGGCGATTTTGTCCGTGTTGCTCCTCGCCTTACCAATCGCCCATAAACCCGGTGTGACCATCACGTTTACCGATCTCGTCTTTTTTGCGGTGAGCTGTGTCAGTGTCACGGGACTGACCCCAATCGTGGTCACCGATACATTTTCCACGTTCGGTTTATTCATCATCCTATTCATTGTCCAAGTGAGCGGTGTCGGATTGATCAGTCTACACGTCATCATGTGGATTTTGCTTGGGAAGCGGATCGGGTTCCGGGAGCGACAACTGATTTTACGTGACCAAAACCAGACATCGATGTCTGGGATCGTCAAATACATCACGGAAATCGTCATCACCGTCATCGCAATCGAGGCGGTCGGCGCCGTCTTACTCGGTGTCCACTACTTAAATTATTTTGATACCGCCGGAGAGGCTTTCTTACAAGGATTATTCGGGTCGGTCAGTGCGACGACGAACGCCGGATTTGATATTACAGGTAGTTCGCTCGCGCCGTTCCGAGAGGACCCCTTCGTCATTTTCACGCAAATCGCGCTCATGACTGGTGGTGCCATCGGTTTCCCGGTACTTGTTGAGATTCGGACATACTTGGTGAGTCGAATCACACGAAAACGTCACACGTTCCCAAGTCGTTTCTCGTTATTTACAAAACTGACAGTTTCGACATTCTTTATTTTAATCGCTGTTGGTACGGTCGGATTGTTCATCTTTGAATACAATAATGCGTTCGAAGGCTTGCCGCTCTGGTTGGCGTTATCAGATTCATTATTCCAGTCCGTCACGACACGAAACGGCGGTCTGTCGACGGTCGATGTCAATCTGTTCTCCGAAGCGAGCATGTTGCTCTTATCGATTCTCATGTTCATCGGGGCCTCGCCATCTTCTGTCGGTGGAGGGATTCGAACGACGACGTTTGCTGTAGCCGTACTCGGTGTCGTCGCGTTCATCCGTGGAGACTCGTCGATTAAAATTTTTGGTCGAGAGATTGTTCTTGAAGATATTTGGAAAGCGTTCGTAATCATCACCGTTTCACTCGCTGTTCTTTTATCTGGCGTCATGGTCATGGCTTACTTTGAAGATGCCTCATTGACGCGGATCTTATTCGAGGCATGTTCTGCGTTCGGGACGACGGGATTATCGGTCGGACTTTCTTCCGAATTTAGTAACGTCGGGAAATGGGTACTGACGATTCTCATGTTCATTGGACGAATCGGTGTCATCGCCTTCATTCTCATCTTGCAACGGAGACAGCCGAAGCGGATGTATAACTATCCGAAAGAATCAATCATCTTAGGATAAGGAGATTGTCACATGAAAGCATTTTGGATCAACTTTGGATATGTCTTTATCGTTCCAGTCCTCCCATTCATCGCTGTCGTCAACGGAACAGCACTCTGTTCACCAGATTCTCCGTTACTGGATATCCCCGTACTCGGATTCTTTTTGGCAAATCCGCTTTGGTTCGTACCAGTATACGGTCTATTCGCTTTGCTTGTAGCGAAATGGCTCACAGATCGGGAACGGAATCGTACGGCACGTTCGTGACTTGCTTCGGCAAGTCTTTTTTTATTGGGGAGATGCACGCAAAGAAAAAAATCGATACACTAGAGAAGGATTCGATAGGAGGGGACGAGTTGGAATTTCAAACGTGGCGCCATGTATTTAAACTAGATCCAAATAAATCGCTCACAGATGAGGCGCTTTATGCCCTCATTCATTCGGGGACGGATGCCTTCTTGATTGGAGGAACGGATGGAGTGGATGCGGAAAACACGTTTGCGCTTTATGCGAGAGTCCGAGATGCAGGAATGCCGGTCGCGCTCGAGATTAGCCATCCAAGTCAGGTTATCCACGGATTCGATCATTACTTCGTACCGACTGTGTTGAATGCAGGGACAACGGAATGGATCATCGGACATCACGTGCGTGCGTTTGAACGGTACGGCCATTTCTTTGATTCCCGTCTTGTGACGGCTCAAGGGTATCTCGTTTTAAATCCGGATGCAAAAGTCGCGCAAGTGACAGAAGCAAAATGTGATCTATCTTTAGAAGAGGTGGTGGCCTATGCGGAAGCCGGACATCATCTGTTTCGTCTCCCATCCCTTTATATCGAATATAGTGGACGGTTTGGACAAGTAGATGTCGTCAAAGAGATTCGTCTGGCGTTGCCCGATGCCCATCTCTTTTATGGTGGCGGGATTGATGGGGAGGAGACAGCTCGATTGATGAGTGAGCATGTCGACACAATCGTTGTTGGTAATATCATTTATGAAGACTTAGACGGAGCACTTGCGACTGTGCAGGTACTCCGATAAAATAAGAACAAACGTTTGGAATAAGGAAGGAATCAATTATGTATAATCTTAGCGAAGAATTAGTCAAAGGCATGAACCCGGAACAGGCAGAAGCGGTCAAACATACCGATGGTCCTCTTTTGATTATGGCGGGAGCGGGGTCTGGAAAAACGCGTGTTTTGACCCACCGTGTCGCCTACTTGATGGCGGCGAAGCAAGTGGCACCATGGAACATTTTGGCGATTACGTTCACGAATAAGGCGGCGCGAGAGATGAAAGACCGAATTGCGCGCCTTGTCGGTGGAGTCGCTGAAGATATTTGGATTTCTACGTTCCACTCGATGTGCGTCCGGATTTTACGCCGAGATATCGACCGTATCCGGTATGACCGTAGCTTTTCCATTTTAGATGCATCGGACCAATTGACGGCAATCAAACAAGTATTGAAAGAATTGAACCTCGACCCGAAGAAGTACGAACCGCGTACCCTTCTCGGGATGATTTCGAATCATAAAAATGAACTACGTACAGCGAAGGATGCAGCTGCACTCGTCGGGAATAATCCTTACGAGCGCATCATCTCGGACGTCTACACAGCGTATGAGAAAAAGCTGAAACAAAACAACGTGCTCGACTTTGACGACTTGATCATGAAGACGATTCACTTGTTCCAAGAAGCACCGGACGTGTTGGCGTTCTATCAGAAGAAATTCAAATACATCCATGTCGATGAGTATCAGGATACGAACCGTGCCCAATACACGCTCGTCAAACTTCTCGCGCAGGCGCACGAGAACTTGTGTGTCGTCGGGGATTCAGATCAATCCATCTATCGGTGGCGCGGTGCAGACATCGCTAACATTCTGACGTTCGAGAAAGATTATCCGAGCGCCCACGTCATCTTGCTCGAACAAAACTATCGTTCGACGAAACGGATTTTGGAGGCGGCGAACGGTGTCATCCAAAACAATGCTTCGCGCAAAGATAAAAATCTTTGGACTGAAAACGACGAAGGGGAGAAATTGTTGCTCCACGTCGCATCAGACGATCGCGATGAGGCGTTCTTCATCATGAACCAGATGAAAGAGCTGAAGATGGAAGGAATGGACTATGGTCAGATGGCGGTCCTTTATCGGACGAACGCCCAGTCGCGTGGTCTCGAGGAAATGCTCCTCAAGTCGAACATCCCTTACAAGATGGTCGGCGGGACGAAGTTCTATGAGCGAAAAGAAATCAAGGACGTCTTGGCGTATTTGCGTTTGATTGCCAACCCGGATGAGGACATCTCGTTCGTTCGTGTCGTCAATGAACCGAAACGCGGCATCGGTGCCGCGACGATTGACAAACTAGGGGACTTTGCGGACATGCAAGGTGTCTCGCTCATGGATGCGATTCGTGACATCGAACTCTCAGGCATTGCCCCACGTACGGCGACGAAACTTGCGGACTTCCGTCAGATGATGATGGATTTACGTCAGATGGCGGACTATCTCTCCATTTCAGAACTCGTTGAGGAAGTATTGAAGAAGACGGGTTATGAAGAGATGCTCAAAATCGAGAAGACGCTTGAAGCAGAAAGCCGACTCGAAAACTTACAAGAGTTCCTGTCGGTCGCCCAAAACTTCGAGAAAGAAAGTGACGAACAGACGCTCGTCGCCTTCCTCACGGATTTGACGCTCGTCTCTGACCTCGATTCACTCGATGAGGTCGATGAGTCGCATCAAGTCACGTTGATGACGCTCCATTCGGCCAAAGGACTCGAATTCCCGGTCGTCTTCTTAATCGGAATGGAAGAAGGACTCTTCCCACATAGTCGTGCCTTGAACGACGAGGAAGAGATGGAAGAAGAACGTCGCCTCGCCTATGTTGGAATCACGCGTGCTGAGAAACGTCTCTATTTGACACGTGCTCAGTCACGGATGTTGTATGGTCGTTTCCAAAACAACCCGGAATCCAGATTCCTTCATGAATTGCCGGAAACGTTGTTGGAACGTTCTGGCAAGGCGAGAAAACCGATGCCATGGAACCCGGTCGAGTCACCAGGGAAGTTGCCGGTGAATGGCTTTAGTTCGAAACCAAAACCAAAGCTTGCCCAATCATCCGGCGCCGAAACGGTCGGATGGAATGTCGGTGACAAAGCGAATCATAAGAAATGGGGACAAGGGACGGTCGTACAGACACGTGGAGAAGGTGACCAACTCGAAGTCGACATCGCATTCCCCGAAGTCGGGATCAAGCGCCTGTTGGCTAAATTTGCCCCTATCGAAAAAGCGTGAGGTGACAATATGGAGATGGCAGAACGCGTAGAAGAGCTACGTAAAACGTTAAATCACTACGGTTACGAGTATTACGTGCTCGACCGTCCGAGCGTACCGGACTCCGAATACGACCGTTTGATGAATGAGTTGATTCAAATCGAGACTGATTACCCAGAACTTCGAACACCGGATTCTCCGACGCAACGCGTCGGAGGAGCGCCACTCGACGCATTCGTCAAAGTGACACATGACACACCGATGCTCTCGCTCGGCAACGTCTTCTCGAAAGAGGAACTCGTGGAGTGGGTAGAGCGAATCGTGAAAGACCTCGGGTACACACCGACATTCGTGGCGGAACTCAAATTTGATGGCCTCGCTGTCTCGTTAAAATATGAGAATGGTCGTCTCGTCCGTGGCGCGACGCGCGGAGACGGGACGACAGGTGAGGACATCACGCAAAACTTGAAGACGATTCGTTCCATCCCACTTCGATTGAACGAGGACGTCACGTTTGAAGTGCGAGGTGAGGCGTATATGCCGAAACGTTCGTTCGAGCAGTTGAATGATGAACGGGAACGTGTCGGCGAGCCATTGTTTGCGAATCCGAGAAACGCGGCGGCCGGATCACTTCGACAACTCGACTCGAAAATTGCGGCGTCAAGAAACTTGGCGTTTTTCGCATACGGTTTAGTATCGCAAGACGATCTCGTCGCGTCACATGACGAATCACTAACCTACTTGAAACGACTTGGTGTCGCGGTGAGCGGGGACTATACGACGTGCCAGACGGCAGATGAGCTGTGGGATTATATCGAAACGTATGTGACGAAACGAAGTGAACTCCCATATGAAATCGATGGGATCGTCATCAAAGTCGCAGGATATGAAGAGCAGGAACAACTGGGGTTCACTGCGAAAAGTCCACGCTGGGCCGTCGCGTATAAGTTCCCGGCAGAAGAAGTCGTGACGACGATTGAGGACGTCGACTTCAGTGTTGGACGGACGGGGAAAGTCACACCGCGGGCCCGCTTTGCCCCAGTGTCTGTAGCAGGATCGACGGTGACGTATGCGACACTTCACAATGAAGATTTTATAAAGGAAAAAGATCTTCATATCGGTGATCGGGTCGTCATCAAAAAAGCTGGAGACGTCATTCCTGCCGTCGTATCGGCACTTGCGAGTGAACGAAACGGCGAAGAGCGGGTAATTGAATTTCCGACGCATTGTCCGGCGTGCGGATCTGAACTGGTTCGACTCGAGGACGAGGCAGATCATCGCTGTGTCAATCCGGAGTGTCCGGCACAACTGCTCGAAGGACTCATTCATTTCGTATCGAGACAAGCGATGAATATCGATGGGCTCGGCGAAAAAGTGATCACGCAGCTTCACGAAGCAGGACTCGTGCACAACGTGGCCGACCTGTATCGCTTGAACCGTGACGATTTGCTTGCACTCGAGCGCATGGGAGAGACATCGGTGACGAATCTCCTTTCTGCAATCGAACAGTCGAAACAAAATTCGCTCGAACGTGTACTGTTTGCCCTCGGAATTCGACTCGTCGGTCAAAAAGCCGCTTCTTTAATTGCAGAACGGTTTGAGACGATGGATGCGATCATCGATGCGACGGTCGAAGAATTGACATCCATCGATGGCATCGGGACGAAGATGGCGGAATCGATTGTCGTTTACTTCGAAAAACCGGAAGCGCGTGAACTCATCAGAGAATTGGCCGAGTCAGGTGTGAACTTATCCTTTAAAGGAGCAAAACGTCCTGTGACTGACGGGGCACCGCTTTCTGGAAAGACGGTCGTATTGACCGGAAAGTTACACGAGATGACACGTGGAGAAGCCGGGAAACAGCTTGAACTCCTCGGAGCGAGTGTGACGGGAAGTGTCAGTAAGAACACAGACTTGCTCGTGGCCGGTGAAAAGGCGGGCTCGAAGCTGGCGAAGGCCGAATCTCTTGGCATTGAAGTATGGGATGAGGCAAAACTGCTCGACTTTTTACATGAACAAGCGTAAGACGTTCGCTTCGGCGAACGTTTTTTGCTTTTTCGGAAATAAATGGGATTGAGCAGGTTCGCACAAGCGTTCGAGGGGTATAGATTAACTAAATCAAAATGTTAATATATTTTTGCGAGAGAACCCTTAGACATCAGGACTTTCACACACACATCCCTCTCATTCCTCTACGTGGTGAAAGTTCGACATCGACACGACATCGATTTGAGCGCCTGTTTTCACCTTAGAGGAGGGACCAACATCATGACACATAACATCCAGCGCTTCGTTGCCGTATTCATCACCCTCATATTTTTGTCACCTCTTTTCACCATCCATATCGTTCATGCTGACACGACAACATTTCGTTATATCCAACTGAATCTAACGGATCAGGAAATAGAAACACTATATGAAGCAAGTCTTGTCTACGAAGACATCACGTATTATGGAGTCCGTGAATCAGCAGACGTTTGGCGTTTCATGATTGATGCGGAGTCGGTAGACGACACATTGATTGACATCGTCACGCTCTATGATGCGGAAGGTGTGCCGTATACGTTTATACCGAACACCATCACGGAAGCATATCCCGTTGAAGTGGTTGAACCTCCTGTTACGACGGAACCAGAACCAGTAGAAGAAGTGACACCACCGGTTGAAGCAGAACCGGAACCAGTCGCCGAGGAACCGATGGCTGAACCGATGCTACCGAAACTGACCATTGAAGCCATGAATATCGCTGGAGTCGACCGGGCCGTAGTCGGGGGTGACATTTCCTATACATTTATGATCGAGAATACAGGTGATGCGCCACTGAAGGTGACAAATATGTCCCATACGTTTATCAGTGGGGATGTGTCTCATCTATCGATTGAAGCATTCAACCAACGTGTCATCCATCAATTCACCGAATCGATTGGCGAGGATGGTTTACTTCCTGGTGAACGAGTGGAAGTGACAGAAGTCTTGATGATTCCGATCGATTACTCGTTCGATGCCCATCCTGAGATTGGAAGTGTCTTTCAGGTGACGGGAGTCGATGAATTCGACCGGGTCATTACGGCAGAAAGTCAACAAATCGTTCTCTTGCAGCAACCTGACTTCACAGTGAATGCAACGAGTGAGAAGACGAACGTAGAACCGGGAGAACCCGTTCACTACATGTACACTGTCCGAAATACATCGGACATCACATTATACTTGTCTGACGTCATGCTTACATGGCCGAGCGGTGCCTTGACGAAAGAGGAACAACAAATGGCGAATGAACGATTCGTGAAGCAAGTCGAAGCGATTCCTGCATTCCTAGATGGGCTCGGACCTGAAGAAGAAGTCACATTTTCGTTCGAACTCCCCCTCCTCCCATCCTATGACGTAAGAGCAGGGGCACAATTGATCCAACATGCCGCATTTCGCTTTCATGTGAACGAAAGCGTAAATATTACACGGATGGTTGATGTACCGGTCGTCGTGAAAAAACCCGTGCCGGTTAAAGAAGAAGTACCGAAACAAAAGATGGAAAAACCGTCACAAGACATGAAAACCAACAAACCAGTCGTGCAAGTAGTCGTCAAAGAGAACGGCTCGACTCCAGTCGAACTCCTCGACGAAACAGATGTGTATGCTCAAGAGTTGCTTCCGATGACCGGTGAAACGGATGACACTTGGCAGGCGATGGTCGGTACAATCCTTTTTGCATCGGGACTTCTCTTGTTGATTCGTCGCAAACATCCGTCAACCAAACCATAAATCGACATCCCTTCTCGCTCATGCGAGGAGGGATTTGTTCTGATTCCGCTTCGATACTTTTTTCGTGCAACGATTTTGTTATAATGGACAAAGTGAAATAGGAAACGACGTTCAAAGGAGTCAGACATAGATGAAATGGAAACAACTCGTCATCCCGACAATCGCTTCGGCGCTATTGTTAAGTGGGTGTTCAATGAAAATACCGATGGGTGAAGAAGAAGCGACACCAACTGGGGAAGAAACTGCAGCGGAAGGCGTCACACAAGCGATTGAAGCACGTGACTCATATTATCAAATGGTCATCCCTTTTAAACCGGCTGCGGCAAGAGGACTTGCTCAACGTCAGGTCAGTTCGTCACTAGAACTTGAAGAAGTCGAGCTTGGACTCATGCGCCATTCGACGGATGCGTTTGACCCGGACAAATTCGCCTATCAGGAAGGACAGCTTTTGAATGCAGAAGATGTGTCCCGATTACTTGCGCGAAAAGATAAGAGTAAAGAAGGGTTGACGCCTTTGAACCCGGCTTATGCGAATGGGAAGGCAGAAGTTGAGGACGACAAATTTGTCGATGCGAATAAGAAGTCACCGCTTTATTTGGCTTCGATCGTCGAACAGAACTACATGACGAAAGAGGATAAGGGATACCAATTGGGTGGCGTATCATTCGCTCTCATTTTGAATCGTGAGTACGTCTTTCAAGCGCCAAATTATGGACCGACGTATACCGTCAAACTCGATCAAAAGAAAGTGATCGCAGAAGGGGAACGTATGGCGAATGAACTCGTCTCCCAGCTACGCAAGCGTGAAGATTTTAAAGAGCTAGACATCAATGTCGCGCTCTACATGAAGTCGACACAAGGTTCACCGACTCCGGGGAACTATATCAAATCTGCATTTATCGGAACGGGAAACGAGGTCAACTCAGGTGACTGGCAGGCGATTGATGAGAAATATTACTACTTCCCATCGACTGCAGCGACAAACGACGTGCGTGAGGACGCTCAGAAATTCACGCTTTTCAGCGACCGGATTGCCGATCTCTTCCCAGACTATAGCGGAATGATTGGGAAAGGATTCTATCAAAATGGGGATTTATCGCGATTAGAAATTGATATTCCGATTCAATTTTATAGTCGTGCCGAACTCGTCGGATTCACACAACACGTTGTCGGTTTGCTTGAAAACCGTTGGGAATACAGCCGGAATGTCCCGGTCCGGATCAACGTCACGTCACTCGGCGGTGATCCTGAAGTGACAATTGTATTTGAGGACGGGATGGATAGTCCAAAAGTGTACTTCTAAGAGAGAAGGGGTTCGTTTTTTGAAACGAATCTCTTCTTTTTTTCGTATGAAAAGAGAAAGGATAATCTTTGACCTTATTTGACCAATTGAGTAGAATAGAGTTAACAGAAACGGGAAAGGGATAGGTGAGGTGAACTTTTATGGCTAAAAACTATTATGACGAGCTCGGTGTCTCGAAGGAAGCGACCGAGCAAGAGATTAAACGCGCATACCGAAAATTGGCGAAACAATACCATCCGGACGTCAATAAAGACCCTGGTGCACAAGATCGATTCAAGTCAGTCCAAGAAGCATTTGACGTGCTGAGTGACCCGGAGAAAAAGGCGAATTATGACCGGTACGGTAGCCCGGATGGACCATCGTTCGGACAAGGATTCGGTGGCGGTGGGGAAGCGTATGGGGAAGGGTCATCACAGTTTGAAGATTTATTCCGGCAATTTGGCGGCGGGTCGCGTACGACTTCGCGTACGTTCGGGTTTGAAGACATGTTCGGTAGTTTCTTTGACCAAGCGGTCGAGGAAGACTTGGATGAGACCGTCCGCGTCAACATTCCGCTCAGTCAATTGACGAAGGAATCGAAAGTGAGTCTGCGCCTTCAAACCGGTACCGTGAATGTCAAAATTCCACAAGGTGCCTATGAAGGTCAGAAGCTACGTTTGAAAGGAAAAGGTAGCCGCGTCGGGCAATCGGGAAACCGAGGCGATGTGTATGTCGAACTTCACTTTGCCGATGACGATACGTATCGTCGTGAAGGAGAACATATCGTGACCGTGAAGCGATTGCGACCGCTCGAGTTTTTAGATGGAGCGAGCGTGATCATCGCCACGCTTGACGGGGGGCGTGTGAAGTTGAAAGTGAAACCGGGTAGCCGTCCGGGACAACGGATGCGGATCCCCGGCCGCGGTGTCATGACCGGTTCAAAAGTACGGTCGGACTTGTTCGTCCAACTTGAGGTCGACCTGCCACTTGATGAGACGTATCGTCCTATTTATGAGCAAATTGAACGTTAACGGATAAGGAGGAATCGTGATGGACTTTAATCGTTTCACAGATAAAGCACATGAATGCATTGTCAGTTCACAAGCGTTAGCGAAACAGTATCATCATAGCGAAATCAATGAGTGGCATGTATTGGCATCGATGATTTCACAAACAGACGGGATTGCACCGTTGCTGTTTCAAAAAATGGAGATCAACGTATCGGAGATTGAAGGCGAAGTCGCGCTTTCTCTGAAGAATGCACCAAAACTTCAAAATCCGACGACACCAATGATTTCGGCTTCTTTGCTAAACGTTCTAACGACGGCGGAACGTGAAGCGACCGGTATGAATGACGAGTACGTATCTGTCGAACACATTTTACTAGGCATTCTATTGAACAGCAGTCAGGCTCAGGGGATGCTCGAACGTAAAGGTATCACGGAAGAACGTCTCCGTGAAGCGCTCGTCGCCGTACGAGGGAATCGTCGGATTACATCCAAATCACCGGAAGCGACGTATGATGTTTTGACGAAATACGGTCGTGATTTGATTCAAGAAGTGAAGACAGGAAAAATCGACCCGGTCATCGGACGTGATAGTGAAATTCGTCGCGTCATTCGGATTTTAAGCCGGAAAACGAAAAACAACCCGGTCTTGATCGGGGAACCAGGGGTCGGGAAGACGGCAATCGTCGAGGGACTCGCTCAGCGAATCGTCCGCGGTGACGTACCGGAGAGCTTGAAAGACAAAACGATCTTCAGTCTCGATATGAGCTCGCTTGTCGCCGGTGCGAAATACCGTGGTGAGTTTGAGGAACGTCTTCAAGCTGTCTTATCTGAAGTGAAAGAGGCGGAAGGTACAATCATCCTCTTCATCGATGAACTGCATACGATTGTCGGCGCAGGGAAGTCGGAAGGGTCGATGGACGCCGGTAACATGTTGAAACCGATGCTCGCTCGAGGCGAACTGCATTGTATCGGTGCGACGACACTCGACGAGTATCGTCAATATATCGAGAAGGACCCGGCACTCGAGCGACGTTTCCAACAAGTGCTCGTCGCTGAGCCAGATGTCGAAGATACGGTTTCTATCTTGCGTGGTTTAAAAGAACGCTTCGAGATTCACCACGGGGTACGCATCCATGACAACGCGCTCGTGGCGGCAGCGATGCTCTCAAACCGATACATCACAGACCGATTCATGCCAGATAAAGCAATCGACCTTGTCGATGAGTCGTGTGCGATGATTCGGACAGAGATGGAATCGATGCCGGCGGAGCTAGACGAATTGGTTCGTCGGGTCATGCAGCTTGAAATCGAAGAAGCGGCGCTTAAGAAAGAGAGCGATGCAGCTTCTATGAAACGTCTCGAAGCACTCCAACAAGAATTGGCATCGCTCCGTGAACAGTCTGACTCGTTACGTCTTCGCTGGGAAAATGAGAAAGAGTCGACGCACCGCGTTCAGCAAATCCGTGGAGACCTCGAAAAGGTACGCCTCGAGTTACAAGAAGCAGAAAGTCGTTATGACCTGAACCGGGCTTCCGAACTAAAATACGGACGAATCCCTGAACTCGAGCGAGAACTCGAAGAAGCGGAACAGTTGGCGAGTTCGGTGACACGTGAACTCGTGCGTGAAGAAGTGACGGAGGAAGAAATCGCCGAGGTCGTTTCGAAATGGACCGGCATCCCGGTGACGAAGTTGACCGAAGGAGAGCGAGATAAACTCCTCAATCTCGAATCGGTCTTGCATAAGCGTGTCTTCGGGCAAGATGATGCGATTCGTCTCGTCAGCGATGCGGTCATTCGGGCCCGTGCCGGTATCAAAGACCCGAACCGTCCAATCGGTTCTTTCCTTTTCCTCGGACCGACGGGGGTCGGGAAGACGGAGCTCGGGAAGGCGCTCGCGGAAGCGATGTTTGACTCAGAAGATCATATCGTTCGACTGGATATGAGCGAGTATATGGAGAAACATGCCGTATCACGACTTGTGGGTGCACCTCCTGGCTATATCGGTTATGAGGAAGGTGGACAGTTGACGGAAGCGGTTCGCCGTAACCCGTACTCGGTTCTCTTACTCGATGAGGTCGAGAAGGCACATCCGGACGTCTTCAACATCTTGTTGCAACTGCTCGATGATGGTCGATTGACCGATTCGCACGGCCGCATCGTCGACTTTAAAAATACGATTGTCATCATGACATCGAACATCGGGGCAGACATCTTGCTCGAAGCAGCAAGGGATGGTGTGATTGATGAAGAGGAGGAACGTCAAGTACTCGACAAACTTCGTCGCCACTTCCGTCCAGAATTCTTGAACCGGGTCGATGAAACGATTCTGTTCCATCCGCTCACGAAAGATCAAATCGGTCAAATCGTCGAGAAAGCAGTTGGACGAATGAGTGAACGACTCACGACGCGCTCGATTCATATCGAGATCACAGACGCAGCCAAAACGTTCGTCGCCGACGAGGCGTACGAACCTCAATTCGGCGCCCGTCCAATCAACCGTTACGTGCAACGGACAATCGAGACGAAACTTGCTCGAAGCATTCTAGCTGGAGATGTCGAAGATGGTCAAACGGTCGTCATCGATGTCGAGAACGGGGAATTGACGTTACGTCCATCGACGGTCAATGCATAAGGAAAGAGGAATCCAATTGGATTCCTCTTTTATGTACGTTGATGTTTTCGTCTCAAAAGCAGAAAACTAACGCCGATAAAGATGAGATAGAGTACCGTTCCAAAAGTGGAGTTGAGTACCCATGGGATGGTCCCCATGAATGTAGTGCGTGTCGCTTCCTGAAACCAGAGCAGTAGCCAAAAAAATAGGCCAAGACTCGTTGCGAGTAGCGTGTAAAACCCCATCATGACTTGTTTTGTCCATCGCTTGATCCAAAATCCCAATAAAGCCGTAACGATGAAAATCGCACCTAGCCCACTATAAAATAATCCATCGATCGGTAATGACTGCACCCACATGACTCCCTTCTCACCATCAGATTTATATAATCCAATCTTACATGGAGAGGAAATGAATGGGAATCTTTATTGTGAAATGAGAGGTCGTTTTGGTTGATAGATGCAGTACGGTTCTGATTCCTTGAAGTCGCCTGTGACCGCATATGCCCTAGCTCGAGATCCTCCACAAAGATAACGATATTCGCAATACCCACATTTTCCATGGTGTGTATCTGGGTCACGTAATGCCTTGAACGTCGGATGGTGACGATAAATGTCCGCGAGAGGTGTTGTTCGAACGTTCCCACAGGTGATGGGTAAAAATCCAGAAGGTTGGACGTCTCCTGTATGGGAGATGAAGACGAACCCGTTCCCGTCATTCGTCCCACGAGGCGCCTTCGCCAAATCATCGTGCGGATGTCCAATTGGAGGAAGTCCTGCTCGTTTCCGTCGCTGATTTTCTTGACGCGCGACCCGACGATAGAACTGGGCCTCCGTTGTCGAAATGATGAACGGTACCGTCTCTTGTAATGCAAATGCCCATTTCAACACTTCTTCATGTCGTTCGGGAGAGATTGGTTGTAACAGCGAGCCTCGCCCGGTCGGCACGAGGAAAAAGAGTGTCCATACCGACACACCGAGTGATTCAACGAGTGTTGCCATCTCGGGCAAGCGATCGACGTTATACTCGGTCACCGTCGTGTTGATTTGAAAAGACATGCCTTCTTCCCGAAAGTAAGAGATTCCTCGGACGGTACGGTCGAAACTGCCACGTGTTCCTCTAAAGTAATCGTGTGTCTGTGCATCCGGACCATCGATAGAGAATGCCCAACGTGACAAACCGGCCGCTTTCGCACGTTTCACGGCGTCGTGCGTGACACGAGGGGTGGCAGAAGGCGTCATGGAAACGCGCATTCCGAGCGAAGCGGCATATTCGGTCAACTCGAATAGATCTTCACGCATGAGCGGATCACCACCTGTAAAGACGAGAATCGGGTTATCCATCGCATGAATCTCGCGGATGAGTGCCTTTCCTTCTTCCGTGTCGAGCTCGTTTTCATATCGGTGAAACTGTGCCTCGGCTCGGCAATGAACACAGGAGAGGGCGCAAGCACGTGTCACTTCCCAAATGACGATGAAGGGATTTTTTTGATAGTCGATGTGTTTCATACCGTCACCGCCTGTTTGAGTTGCAAGCGTTCAACTGCCCGTTTCGCCGAATCGACACAGTCTGGCAACCCGACTCCATGGAGAATGGCGCCACATGCTTCTACCCCATCCCATGACAAAAGTGCTTCTTCAAAAGCACGTACGTCCTGCTGATGCCCGACCTCGTATTGTGGCATCGTTTGAACGTGCCGTTCGACTTTCGTGAAGAGGGGAGTTCCAACGTTTTGGATACGTCGAAGTTCACTTAAAGCAAAGGTTGCGACCACATGGTCTTCTTCATGCAGGAGAGACGGGACATGTTCGGAACCGACATACATGCGAATCAATGCTTTTCCTTTAGGAGCCATATGTGGCCATTTCTTATGCATCCAACTGCAAGCGGTCAAGGCATTTTCTTCCGATTTGGCGATGACGTAGCCGGTTCCATCTAATGCATCAACATCTGCTTCGTCGAAGGCGGCGAGTACGGTCATCGAAGACGTCCTTTTTAAATTGGATAAACGTTCAGCTTCCGGGAATCCGAGTAGCGGACCGAGAGCGTGAGGAGAGGTAGCCATGATGATTCCATCAAACGATTCACTCGTCCCGTTTGCCAACGTCACCTCATGTGGGCGGACAGATTGCACGACCGTTCGTAACTCGAGTCGGTCAATGGAAGGGCGAAGTGCCTCGACGAGCACACCGAGTCCTTGGTCGATGGATAAAAATTTACCTGTATCCGAAGGCTTCACACCAGCCTGAACGGGAGGAGTGAGTGCCTTCATCCCGAGAATCAGACTGCGAGTTTTTTGTTCAATCGTGATAAACTGAGGGAAAGTAGACTCGATGCTCATATCGTCGAGTGTCCCGTTGTAAATCCCGGACAAAAGCGGTTCAATCATTGTATCGACGACCTCTGAACCGAGTCGCGTCCGAAAGAAACGATCAAGCGAGATATCCTCTCCTGTATAGACGCGTGGAATCACAAGATCGAATCCCGCGCGAAGCTTTCCTTTCCACGTGAAAAGATCTGTCTTGACCATCGGCCAAAATTTAGTTGGAATGCCCATGACCGATCCAGCTGGCATTTGTCTCAACCGTTCACGGACATAGATATAAGATGTTCCTGTTTTGGAACGAACCAAATGATCTTCTAGTCCGAGTTCTGTGATGAGAGATGTCAACGTTGGTTTACGAGCCATATAGCCGTCAGGTCCGGTCTCTAGCGTAAAGCCATCACGATAGAACGTTTTGATTTTCCCACCGAGACGATCTTGCGACTCGAACAAGGTGACATGAGCCCCGGCTTGTTTGGCGTAATAGGCAGCAGCGAGTCCGGTGATGCCACCTCCGATAATTGCGATACGATTCAATCGATTCACCCATTTCTCTAAAATATTGTCATAGTAACGGTACCGAGAATCTTGACGGAGACATAGGATAAGTGTCACGGAGTTCTAGACAAATTTGTCACGAATGAGAAAGGGGACGGAGAAATGATTACTTTCATCGTCGTTGCAGCGCTTGTCGTGCTAAGTGTAATCGGGTTCATTTTGACGATGAATCGACATGGGGAAAAGTTGACGGGAGATGAGGAGTCCCCACCCATGATTTGGGCGGATGAGAACTGGTATAAAGATGATGGACCGCCAGACGGATAATATGATAAGATGACCCGGTTGAAATTTGATGGAATATGAGGTGATCGAATGAATGTACTCGAACAACAGTTGAACCACCTAATTGATGAGTGTCGTCCGTACACGGCTCAAGGGAAAGTGGCGGACTATATTCCAGAACTCGCACATGTGAAAAACGATTTGCTCGGTGTGGCGATTTGTTTGCCGGACGGTACGTACATTCATGCGGGGGACGTTCATCACAAATTTACGATTCAAAGTGTATCGAAGGCGCTTACGCTCTGTTATGTTCTGATGGAATTCGGGGAGGACTATGTCTTTTCAAAAGTAGGGATGGAACCGACGGGTGATGCCTTCAACTCCATTGCCAAGCTTGAGGAAACGGTCCCGTCAAAACCGCTGAATCCGATGATCAATGCCGGAGCGTTAGCGGTGACGAGCATGATTTTAGGAGAAACAGCAGAACTTAAAATCTATCAGTTCCGTCAGTTTTTGGCGACACTTCTCAATCGACCGGTTGAGGAAATCACGTACGATGAAAAAGTCGCCCGCTCAGAATATGAGACGACCGACTTGAATCGCGCACTTCTTTATTTTATGCGTCACCATGGAATTGTGGAAGGTGACGTCGATGAGATCATTGATGTGTATACGAAACAGTGTGCCATTGAAATCGATTGTTTTGATTTGGCGCGAATCGGACGTGTCTTTTCTGGGAATGGGGAAGACCCCGATACGGGTGAGGAATTGATTCCACGCCGAGTCGTTCGGATCGTCAAAGCGATTATGACGACATGTGGCATGTACGACGCATCAGGGGAATTCGCGGTCCGAGTCGGATTACCGGGTAAAAGCGGTGTTTCGGGTGCGATTTTGGCCGTTGGGAACCACGAATTGGATTTGCATAATGTCGGATTCGGCATTTTTGGTCCATCACTGGACTCAAAAGGGAATTCGATTGCGGGAATGAAATTATTGGAGCTCTTGATCGAACGTTATACGTCTCGTTAAATCGATAATTTTTGAAGTGATGTTTTCAACTCATGTTCCAAGCGTTCGATTTTTGAATCATATGCAGATTGTAAGTCGGCAGGAGGGGTGAACGCTCGCCAGCGTTTTAAAAGTTGGTCATGGTCGTTCAACTCACCAAGCTCGGTTTGCATCTTTTTTAACGTACGTACAGTGTCCATCGAGGCATCTGATTCATAGTTCAAGAAATACTCGTTTAAATAGCGCTCCCGTTTGACGTCTAAACGGACTTTATGAAGCGCCTCTACCTTCTCATTTTTATTCGATTGTTCGTGATACGCGCGAACTCGTTGCATGCGTTCACGTCTCGCCTTTTCTAACATCGGAGAGGCGTTCATTTTTTTGAATGCACGAAATAGTGGGCCAGCGATGAAGCGACGAATCTGCTGGTCGAGCGAAGGTGTCATCTTTTCACTGACCCGTGTTGCGAGAATCGTGCGTTCGATGGCGCGCTGTTGTTCCATCGATTCAAGAAATCGTTCATCGAGTTCCGTTTGAGAATCAAAAGTCTCGATGAGTACATCCAAGTCGCGCACCCGACCAAGTGCTTCCATCAGTTGTTTGAGTTGACGGAACGTTGCAGGTTTTGTTTCATACACCTGCATGAACGTGATCAGTTTACGTAAATGAACGCGAGCATGGTGAATGTCCTCGGAATTTTTGAAGGTGAGGGCTTCCGTGACATAGTGATTGAACGTGCTCCACGTTTCTAACAGCTCAAATTTAAGTTTTTCTGCATGCCGTTGATTCATGATATTGTTTCCTTTCTGAAAAAGAGATGAGGGTTGTCCATGTACCAAACACATTCATTAAACGAAAAAATCAAACTGTTCTTTACGATTTTCTTTCCGATCCTAGTCACGCAAGTGTCTTTTTATTTGATTAGCTTTTTTGACACGGTCATGTCCGGGCGTGCGGGCGCAGTCGACTTGGCCGGCGTCGGTGTCGGTTCTAGTCTGTGGATGCCGGTTTATACCGGCCTCAGTGGGATTTTACTTGCCGTCGCACCGATTGTTTCACAAGCACTCGGTGCACGAGATCACCATCAGATTCAACGAACATTGTTTCAAGGAATCTATTTAGCGATCTTGTTGAGTATCCTTACGTTGACGCTCGGATCATTTCTGGTGCCGCTCGCAATCGAGGGCATGGGACTTAGCACAGAGGGTAAACGAATCGCAACGCAATACTTACTTGCTCTTGGGTTCGGTGTCTTACCGATGTTCTTGTTCAATGTGCTTCGCACGCTCATGGATGCGCTCGGCAAAACGAGAGTCTCCATGATTCTTATACTATTAGGGTTACCCATTAATGTCGGATTAAACTACATCTTCATTTTTGGAAAACTCGGTATTCCGGCGTATGGAGGTGTCGGGGCGGGAATTGCCTCAAGTATCACTTACTGGTTGCTCTTCTTCATGGCGTTGTTTTTCGTCAGAAACGGGAAGCCGTTCCGTGAATACAAGTTTTTACGAACGGCAGAACGCATCGTCTGGCTCAAACAAAAAGAGCTGCTACAGCTCGGTACACCAATCGGACTCGCCATTTTTGCAGAAGTCAGTATCTTTGCGGCAGTGACGTTACTGCTCAGCTCCTATGGGGATCAAATCGTTGCAGCACACCAGGCGGCGATCAACTTCGCTTCGTTTGTTTACATGCTACCGCTTTCGGCTTCGAGTGCATTGACGATCGTGGTTGGATATGAACTTGGGGCGAAACGACTTCAGGATGCGGTTCGCTATGCAAAGATCGGAATTTCGCTCTGTCTTGGCGTTTCGATATTCTCTGGTGCTTTGTTGTTTTGGCAAAACGAACGGGTCGCGGCCATCTATACGAATGATCCGACAGTCGTCGATCTCGCCGCGCACTTTATGATTTTTGCTGTGTTCTTCCAGTTGTCGGATGCCGTCGCTGCACCGATTCAAGGGATTTTACGAGGCTTCAAAGACGTCAATATTACGCTCGTTCTGTCACTCGTCGCATATTGGATTATCGGATTGCCGCTCGGTTATGTGTTAGCAGAACAGGCGGGCTTCGGACCAGACGGCTATTGGATTGGCTTGATTGCGGGACTCGCAGCCGGGGCAGTGTTGTTATTTGTCCGGTTAGTTTGGATTGTTCGACGCTATAAAACGGTTTAGGAAGTAAAGATTGTTCGCAATTGTGAACAATCTTTACTTTATTTTAAATTGGTCTATACAACTATACTTATATCGGATATGATAACATGGAAGAAAACATGAAGGAGTGATGAACCGATGGGGACCTTGATCAATGCGCGTATCGTCTCAGCGGATCAAACATGGGAAAGAGGATATATCAGCTGGAATGGAGAAACGATTAGCAAAATCGGATCGATGGAACAGTTTGAACAACAAGATGATCATGTGATTGACGTATTCGGTGCCCTTGTCACACCGGGTCTAATCGATGTGCATATCCACGGGGGATACGAGGTCGATACGATGGACGCAGATGAATTGAAACTCCGTCGGTTGAGTCAGGACATGCTACAAGAGGGTGTCACTTCTTTTTTTGCAACGACAATCACGCAGTCTAAAGAAGCGATTGAACGCGCCTTGACGGCAGTACGAAATGTGATTGATACGCAGGACACGACGCTCATCGGGATTCATTTAGAAGGTCCTTTCGTAAACGTAGAGATGGCTGGAGCGCAACCGGCGGAATATATCATCGACCCGGACGCCGGACAATTTCGAAAGTGGCAAGAACTGGCGGGCGGTCATATCCGACTCGTTACGTATGCGCCGGAGCGTCCGGGAGCACGTGCGTTCGAAGCAGCCCTTCGTGAATCGGGTGCGATTGGTTCTGCCGGACATACGAGTGCGACATTTGAAGAGAACAAGCAAGCGGGCGTCAAACACGGGACGCATCTTTATAACCAAATGCGTGGATTACACCATCGCGAACCAGGAACGGTCGGATATTGTCTCTTAGAAAAAGGAGTCATGGCGGAAATCATTCCGGATGGGATTCACAGTCGTCCAGAGATGGTCGACTTCGCGTACCGATTAAAAGGAGCGAACGAACTCGTCGTCATCACAGATGCGATGCGAGCGAAAGGATTACCGGACGGACAGTACGAACTGGGCGGTCAACCGGTCATTGTAGAGGAAGGTGCTGCAAGACTAGAAGCAGGAAATCTTGCCGGCAGTGTGTTGACGATGGACGCCGCCTTCCGAAATATTCAGGCATATACGGGATGTACGGTGGAAGAGGCGGTCAAAATGACCTCGACGAATGCGGCCAAAGAATTCGGATTGACGACAAAAGGAGAGATCAAATCGGGGTTTGATGCAGACCTTGTCGTTTGGGATGACACGAACAATGTTCAAATGACTTTTGTCAAAGGTCGAATCGTATATGAACGGGAGGAACAAAGATGAACGTATTAGTCGCAAAGACGGCGAACGACGCGGAACGAATCGCCTATACGCTAATCAAAGAACGAATTTCAGGGAAACATGACTTCGTACTCGGTCTTGCGACCGGTAGCACGCCGGTCGGGATGTATCAGATGTTTAAACAGGATGCGCTCGATTGTAGCCACGTGACGAGCGTCAATTTAGATGAATATATCGGATTATCGCCAGATCATCCGCAAAGCTATAACCGCTTTATGAAAGATCGCTTGTTTGACGAAGTGCCGTTCAAACAAAGCCATCTTCCTCAAGGTGATGCACCAGACCCAGAAGCGGAAGCGGTTCGCTACGAAGGTCTCGTTCGGGAACTTGGTGTCGATTTACAACTTCTTGGAATCGGAGAGAATGGACATATCGCCTTCAATGAACCGGGTACGGCGCTCGATGCGAAAACGCATGTGACCGAGCTCACGGAGTCGACGCGGGAAGCCAATCGTCGTTTCTTCGACCATCTAGAAGATGTGCCGACTCACGCCATTACCATGGGACTCGATACGATCATGAATGCGCGTGAAATCGTCCTCGTCGCCACAGGTGAGCGGAAGGCAGAAGCGGTACAACACATGATTGAAAGTGTACCGACGGTCGATTGGCCGGCCACAATTTTACAAGCACACCCAGGCGTGACCGTCGTCCTCGACGGGGCAGCGGCGTCCCGTTGTGCAGAAGCTCTTCAAGCAAGAGGACAAGAGGCAGCCACACGATTTTTTACGATTCGAGCTTAAACGACCTGCGGAGGCGTCTCCGCAGGTTTTTGTCTGTTCAACTATGGGAAATTGTAAAGAAACGAATTTGTCATCAAAACGTTTTCGACAAATTTCACACTTTCCTCTATAATGAGTGAAGCTCATTATTTTGACTCGAAGGAGACCATCATGAATTCTAGAACACATACTCGTAGACAGCGCAAAGGTCCGTCTGCGTTTTATAAAGTATTTAGTGCCCTCGTGCTGATTGCGATTATTGCTGGGTCTAGCATTTACGGTACAGCATTTTATAAAGCCCATAATATGTTATCGGGAACGCAAGTCACGTTAGAGGATGACCCGACGGTAGAACCGACTCGATTTGATAAAGAAGATACGGAATCGTTCTTGATTTTAGGGACAGACCTTTCTCCGCAAAAGAAAGCCCGGGGTGAGTTCGGACGCTCGGATGTCATGATTGTCGTCGTTTTGAACAAGAAAGAAAAGCAGACGACGATGCTCAGCATCCCGCGTGACTCTTATGTCAACATCGACTACACAGGATTTAACATTCCTTATGGGAAGACGGGGCTTGATCAAGATAAGATCACACACGCCTACTACTTCGGTTCGATGGATGAATCAAATCCGAATAACGGGATGCGCATGGCGACAAATACGGTCGAAAATCTGGTCGGGATTGAAATCGATCATGTCGTTTCCGTTAACTTCCAAGGGTTCGTTGATTTCATCGATGCGGTCGGCGGCGTAGAAATCGATGTGCCGTTCTCTTCACAACAAAACAGTTATGATGCCTCACGTGAGACGGTTGCACTCGAAGAAGGACTGCAACAACTTTCTGGAGAAGAAGCATTGGCCTATGTCCGAAATCGTCATGATGACCCACGTGGAGACATCGGTCGCGGACAACGTCAGATGGAAGTCATCAATGCCGTACTCGAACAATCTCTCGGGACGTCACTCATCAACAATTATGATAAGGTCTTGAAAGCAGTCGGAGACAATATGCAGACAACGCTTGGACCAAATGATTATATGCGCTTGATTGAAGACGTCGGAGCGTTGCATAACACAGTGCAATATCAACTGACCGGTGAAGGTGCGCGCGCGGATGATGGACATTTCTATTACTTCTTGAATGAACCGCTTCTTGAAGAAGTACGCTATCGTGTACAACAAGCGGATGCGGGGAATCGCGTGGAACAGATGACGGATACAGAACTAGAATCTTATATGTTAGACCCGAATGGGGTCACATATGAAGCGCAATAAAAAAAGTTTGCCCTAGGGCAAACTTTTTTTATATGCGATCCATCGCGACCGTCAAGGAGTAGGAGTCTCCACGGAACAGGGAGCGACTATATTCAAACATACTCCCGTCTTCTAGGTAAGTTCGTTGGTCAATCAACAGGACGGGCGCATTCGGTGAAATGGTCAATAAGTTGGCCTCTTCTGGACCGGCACTACGGGCTTCAAGTGTCTGTGTTGCATTTTTCAGGCGTAAGCCGTGCTGTTCGGCATATGCATAAATCGATCCCGTCGCGTCATCTTGCGTCAGGTCAGGCAATAATTGAACGGGAATATAGGCGGTCTCGAGCGCAAGTGGATTTTCATCTGCTAGCCGAAGCCGTTTCATCTCATAAACAGGGGTTTGATTCGGGATACTCAGTTGCTGCGCGATGCGATCGGTTGCCGGAATGACCTCGTAAGAAAGCAGGCGGCTGAACGGTCGCATGCCGCGATGTTTGATTTCCTCGGAAAAACTCGTCAGTCCCGATAAGGTCATGGCGATCTTCTGACTCGCGACGAACGTGCCTCGTCCTTTTTGACGGCTCAAGTAACCGGCGTTGACGAGGTTCATGATGGCTTGCCGAATCGTCATCCGACTGACGTGAAATTGCTCGGAAAATTCACGCTCTGAAGGCAAGGTGTCTCCTGGTTTTAACAATCCGTCATCAATTTGTTGCTTTAAGTACGCTTCAATTTGATAATAAATAGGTAACGGAGATTGTTTATCGATTTCTAACATATCATTTCGCTCCTGACTGAGAAGATGTATGTTTCATTATAGACGAAATTAGACTAGTTGTCTGAACAGATTATAGAGAGAAGGTGGAGGACAAGATGGAACCTTATACAGCAAGTACAGTCGTGACCTCGATAAAGGAAGACGGCAATGGGCATTGGCACACACTCGCGAACAGTCCGTTTTATGCGGAAGGTGGAGGGCAACCGGCTGACCGTGGATGGATTGGGACGCATAACGTATTAGATGTACAAATCAAGGACGGGGAAGTATGGCATCTTTTGTCAGAAGCATTACCTGCGGGCAAAGCGGTAGAGGCTCGAATCGATGAGGACGTGAGACGAGACCATTCCATCCAGCATACTGCTCAACATGCGTTAACGGCGATTTTGGAAGACCGCCATGGCATTCGGACGCTTAGCTTTGGAATCGGCGAAGCGGAATCATCCATTGAAATTGAAACGGCAGCGATGGATTGGGCGCATGTCGAGGCACTTGAACGAGAGATGCAACAACTCATCTTTGAAAACCGTCCGATTCGTGTCTATGAGATTCCGAAAGAAGAAGTAGACCGGACACGCTTACGGAAAGAGACGGACCGAACGGGGATGATTCGCATCGTCGAAATCGAAGGTCTAGATTACAATGCATGTGGTGGTACTCATGTGGAGACAACCGGACAGCTCGGTACCATCCATGTGACATCGATAAAGAAAGTAAGAGGAAACATCCGCTTGACGTATGTGGCCGGAAATCGAGCAATCAAGGCAACTCAACAAGCGCGCGAAGCGTTGCGGTCGATTCACCATACATTCTCGACAACGAATGAGTCCGTGGCAGCACGCGTGATCGAAGAGCACACGATTCGTTTGGAACGTGAAAAAGAAATTAAAACGCTCGAAGAACGGATTGCCAAAGCGAAGGTAGAGGCCGTGTTGAAAGAAGACAACTATGTGGCCTTACATGTCGGGAGAACAGAAGCAGAGACGTTGACGACTGCCATCATCGAACGAATCGCAGCAACCGGACGAATCGCCGTCGGGGTCAACTATGGAACACAGAAATTGTTCGTCATGCATGACGGGACACAGGATATCGCCGTCGGCACATTCTTGAAAGCGGCCCTGCAAGAGATGCAAATTGGTCGTGGTGGTGGAAACCATAAACAGGCCCAAGCGCGATTCACATCCGTAGCGGAACTAGAAAAGGGAATGAAAGAAATCGTGAGACGTTTACAGGAAGGGGTTTTACCATGTTGACGATTCAATCGGGAAACGAAGCAACGTTGATTGAACTGGCCAAACAAGTGCGGGAAATCGTATTCGTTCAGGAACAAGGGATCGATGCGAGCTTAGAATACGATGACCTAGATGGAGTCTGTACGCATGTGGTCGGTCTTCTTGACTCTGAACCGGTGACGACAGCGCGTCTTCGCCCGGTAGACTCGATTGTCGGAAAAGTGGAGCGAGTGGCGACGATTCTATCGGCCCGGGGCCATGGATATGGGAAAGACATTATGATTGAAGTTGAACGTGTCGCGAAACGTCAAGGGTTGGTCGAACTACGATTGGGTGCACAACTGACGGCGCTCCCATTCTATGAAAAGCTCGGGTACGAGGCGTTCGGAGATGAGTTTTTGGATGCCGATATCCCGCACCGCATGATGCGAAAAACATGGTAATCCTTTTTTGAAATATCCCATTTTTCTAAAAAAAGGTTGGCAAGTAGATTTCGTTTTGTTATAACTAATACTAACAACTGACAGATAGAGGTTGCGAATGACATGAGTAAGCTTGGTTGAAACGGACGCACTCCGGACCGAGCCGAAAGGGGAAATTCGCCGAAGTCGACGTTCACGTGCGTGTGAACGAAGGCTGGGGTAGTCGTGAATAACGCCTACACTGCCATGGTCAACTACCATGGAGCGCTATCTACGGAACGATTCTTTAATCGTTTTTCAACTGCGCGTACAAGCGGCAGACCGTAGGGAGAGTGCTTCCTACCGGTCTGCCGCTTTTTCTGTTGGTGGACATCTTGAAAGTGGGGAACTTGATGACAACCGTACTGAAGTTTGGTGGTAGCTCCGTTGCCACAATCGAACAAATACAAGCCATTTCGGATTATTTACAAACACGTGTGGCGACCGGTGAAAAATTGGTCGTCGTCGTATCGGCGATGGGCAAAACAACGGATTCGCTCCTGTCGCTCGCGAAACAAATCACGGATCGCCCGATGATTCGCGAACTCGACCGGCTACTCGCCGTTGGAGAAGAGCAGACGATCAGTTTACTCAGTATCGCCTTGAACTCGAGAGGAGTACCGGCCATCTCTCTAACAGGACAGCAAGCCGGGATTGATACGATGGGGATTCACACGAAGAGCAAAATCAAAGCGATTCGGAAAGAAGTGTTACACGAGAAGTTGCGTCAATATGATGTCTTGATCGTTGCTGGATTCCAAGGCGTGAATGAAGCGGGAGACGTCACGACACTCGGACGTGGCGGTTCGGACACGACAGCGGTAGCACTTGCGGCCGTCCTCAGTCAGCGTTGTGAAATTTATACGGATGTGGCCGGGGTATATACGACAGACCCACGAATCCATCCGACGGCAAAACGACTCGATACCGTCTCTTATGACGAAATGATGGAGATGAGCGCACTCGGTTCAAAAGTGATGGAGATGCGAAGCGTGGAGCTCGCAAAGAAATATGACGTCAATATTTTTGTCGGAAAGACGCTCTCGAGCGAAGGAGGAACATGGATCATGGATATGACGCAAGCAATGGAACAGAAAGCAGTCACGAGTGTAAGTGTCGTCAAGAACGTACTCAGTGTCTCGATCAAGCATATTCCGCACACGGCGGCGGGAGTCGCAGACATCTTTGAACGATTGTCAGAGCGACACGTCAATATCGATATGATTTCACAGACGGCATTCGACGGTGAAGTATTCCTCTCGTTCACATGTCCGCTCGATGAGGAAGCGTTCTTAGAAGAGGCACTCGCGGAGTTGACGGCGAGCTTACCTCAAATCAAAATCGATCGTCACACGGAACATGCAAAAATTTCGGTCGTCGGAATCGGTATGCGAGACGCGACAGGTGTCGCATCAGAACTCTTTGCGACATTCCGCGAGATGGGGATTCCATTCTATCAAGTTACGACATCTGAGATCAGTATTTCCTATACGATTCAAGAACAAGACGTAGAAGCGGCAGTTGCAGCCATTGCAGCCCGATTCAACTTATAAGGGGGTAGCACGATGTATAACGTAGCAGTCGTCGGTGCAACAGGTGCCGTCGGACAAAAAATGATCGACGTTTTAACGGAATATGAATTTCCGATCAGCGAGCTGAGACTCTACGCTTCAGCCCGCTCAGCAGGAAAGACGGTCGAGGTGAACGGACAATCGGTCGTGATTCGTGAATTGACCGATGCGATTTATGCGGACCCAATCGATATCGCACTCTTCTCTGCTGGTGGGAGCATTAGTGAACAATACGCCCCACGGTTGAGCAAGCAAGGAGTCATCGTCATCGATAATTCAAGCGCATTCCGAATGCAAGAAGGAATTCCACTCATCGTACCGGAAGTGAACCGAGTCGAACTCAGTCCGGAGAAGACGCTCATCGCGAACCCGAACTGTTCCACGATTCAATCGGTCGTGGCGCTCGCACCATTAGCGGAAGTATACGGACTGACACGTGTCGCCTATACATCGTATCAAGCAGTATCGGGATCGGGTCAAAAAGGGATTGATGACCTCGAGCGCGGTGCGCGCGGAGAAGAACCGACGAATTATCCGTATCAAATTTATGATAACGTGTTGCCACACATCGATGTATTTTTAGAAAATGGCTATACGAAAGAAGAACAAAAAATGATGGATGAGACGCGTAAAATTTTGAACGCACCGAACCTCGGCGTAACAGCCACTTGTGTCCGAGTACCAGTACGAAACAGTCATGCGGTATCGATCACGGTGACGCTCGAACGGGATGCGACGGTCGCAGAAGTGAAAGCCGTACTCGCAGATGCGCCAGGTGTCGTGGTCATGGACAATCCATCTGAACTAGCCTATCCGACACCGCTCGATGCGAACGGGACGGATGAGGTGTACGTCGGACGAATTCGCCGAGACGATTCACAATCGAATACGTTCCATTTGTGGTGCGTTGCAGATAACGTCCGAAAAGGGGCGGCTGCGAATGCCGTTCAAATCGCACAATGTATGATTAGTCAAACAGCGACGAAATAAGGAGGAGATGACATGTTCACAGGAGTGGCGACAGCACTAGCTACCCCATTTCAAGAAAATGGGCAGTTGAATCTAGAAGCATGGGCAGCATTGATTGAAGACCAAATTCAAGAAGGCGTGACGGGTCTCGTTATCGGTGGGACGACCGGCGAAGGAATGACGATCACCGATGAGGAGTTCGAGACATTGCTCGTCCGGGCGGTTGAGGTTGTAAACGGCCGAGCCGTGATCATCGCGGGAACCGGATCGAATAATACAGCAGTCAGTATCGAGAAAACGAAACGGGCCGCCGAACTTGGTGCCGAGATGGCGATGGTCGTCACACCGTACTATAACAAGTCGACGCAGGCTGGACTGATTGCTCACTTTACCGCGATTGCGGATGCGTCACCAATCCCACTCATGCTCTATAATGTCCCGTCACGGACGGGTGTCGCCTTGGCACCCGAGACGGTCGGCGAGCTTGCGGAACATCCACGCATCACCGCCTTGAAAGAAGCGAGTGGGGATATCTCGGTCATGGCGCAGATGATGGCTCATATTCCGGAAGGGTTCACTGTTTACTGCGGAAATGACGATCAAATCTTGCCGTACATGGCTTGGGGTGCACAAGGTGTCGTCTCCGTTTTATCAAACGTCTATCCGGGAGCGACGGTCGCGTTGGCAGAAGCTCTGTTGGCAGGTGATTTACAGACGGCTCGGACATGGCAAATTCGTTTGCTCCCAGTCATCGATGAACTCTTCGCAGAAGTGAATCCGATTCCGGTAAAGGCGGCGCTTCAAGCGCGAGGTTTTGAAGTCGGCGCACCACGCCTGCCGCTCGTTCCGATGAGCGCGACGGCTGAAGCGAAATTACTGTCTGCGATGGAGCAATTCAATGAGGTGAGACAATGAATGTGCTCATCCACGGATTCGGCGCGATGGGACGGATTGTCGAAGAGGTCGCACACGCGCAAGGTGTGAACATCACGGCAATCGTCTCACCGGGGAGTGACGAACACGCGGCGACTCTGAGTGAGGTAGAGGCACCTGTCGATGTCGTGATCGACTTTTCGAATCCGGCGTTACTCCCTGACTTGCTCGCGTTCGGACGGGAGCGCAATATTCCGCTCGTCATCGCGACGACGGGCTTCACGCCGGAAGAACTGGCTGAAATCGAAACGGCTTCACAAGACATCCCAATCTTTCAGTCGTATAACACGTCATATGGGATTGCGCTCTTGAAGCAGTTGCTCGACCAGCTCGTCCCGCTCACTCTCGGGTACGACATTGAAGTGATTGAGGCGCACCATCGAAAGAAAGTGGACGCACCAAGCGGTACGGCAGAATTATTGGCACGTGCCATCGAAGCGAAGCGTGACGTGACACCGGTTTACGAACGCACATCACGTCGGGAAGCGCGTGGAACTGAAGAGTTGGGCATGCATTCCATTCGGGGTGGCACCATCTTCGGTGAGCATACCGTGCTCTTCGCCGGAGATGATGAAATGATTGAATTGAAACATACCGCGTTATCCAAACGCGTCTTTGCAAACGGGGCCCTTGCCGCAGCGGCAACGATCATCGATCGCCCGGCAGGACTTTATAATCTATCGAACTTATACGAGGAGGCTACTCATGTTACTCACAAACGCTTATGAAATCGCACAATATATTAAAGATGCCAAGAAGGAAACACCAGTCAAGCTTTACGTCAACGGTCAATTGGCAGGTCTTGAAATCGAGGAAGCGAAAGCATTCGGAACGGATGAGTCGAAACTGTTCTTGACGACGGCAGAACGAGCTGCGGCATTTTTGGAAGCAAATGCATCGGTCATCACGGATTCACATCTTGAATACGACCGTCGCAACAGTGCCGTACCAATGCTCGATACGACACGACTCAATGCTCGAATCGAACCAGGGTCGTTTATCCGAGACCACGTTCAAATAGGAAATAACGCGGTTGTCATGATGGGAGCTGTCGTCAACATCGGAGCGGTCATCGGAGATGGTTCGATGGTCGACATGAACGCGGTCATCGGAGCGCGCGGAACGCTCGGGAAAAACGTTCACCTTGGCGCGGGTGCCGTGGTTGCAGGTGTCCTTGAGCCACCTTCAAAAGATCCGGTCATCATCGAGGATGGTGTCATGATCGGAGCGAACGCGGTCATCTTGGAAGGCGTTCGCGTCGGTGAAAATGCGGTTGTCGCAGCTGGAAGTGTCGTCACACAAGATGTGCCTCCAGGCGTCGTCGTCGCGGGAACACCGGCACGAGTCATCAAACAGAAAGATGAAAAAACTTCTGAAAAAACGCAACTTGTTGATGACTTACGCTCTCTCTAACGTATAATAGACAGAAAATATAAACAATGAGGAATGGGAGAGTTGCATTATGGAACAGTATGGACAATGGATGTGGAAAGACGGGGCTTGGATTGAGCCGACTGACGCAAACACGAGTATCATGACACACGCGATTCACTACGGAAGCGGGTTCTTTGAAGGGATTCGCGCGTACCACACGGAGGAAGGTCCTGCCATCTTCCGGTTACGTGAACACTTGGAGCGACTTGTTCGCTCGTGTGCATACTACCACGTCACACTACCGTATACGGTTGATGAACTCGAACAAGCGACGATGGAATTGATTGAGCGAAATGGATTTGAAGCATGCTACATCCGTCCGTTCGTCTTCCTTGGAACACCTTGGCAAGCACTTATGCCGACTGCTGAGACGAAGGTACATGTTGCCATCTCGTGTTGGCCGCTCGGTGAATACTTCAACAAGACGGTCGGGATTCGAGCGAAAGTGGCCTCGTATCGCCGCGTGTCTTCTACGATGATGCCGATGCAAGCGAAGGCGGCATCGAACTATATGAACTCACAACTATTAAAAGGAGAGGCGCTCCGTGACGGATTCGACGAAGCGATCGCTCTTGATATGAACGGAAACGTCAGTGAGGCGAGTGTTGCGAACATCTTCCTCGTGAAAGGAAAAACGATTACGACACCGTCCCTTGACTGTTCTGTGTTAGATGGCATCACACGCCAAACGGTGATGCAATTGGCTCGTGAAGCCGGATACGAAATCGTCGAGCGTCATATCGGGCGTGATGAACTATATGTAGCCGATGAAATCTTCTTGACGGGAACGGCAGCCGAGGTGACGAGTGTCATCGAGGTCGATCACATCTCGATTGGAGGCGGCGTCCAGACGGTCGCGACAGAAATGTTGACACGCTATCGTGAAGCCGTGACAGGACAGCTTCCGGAACACCGAGATTGGATCACGTTTGTAAAATCAGCAGTCATAGAGTAAAGGAGTTTTGAACGATGGGAGTCACAATTGACTTAAATGCGATTCGCGAAAACAAACGCCGGATTGAAGCGCTCGGGCGCCCTGTGTTTGCGGTCGTGAAAAACAACGCCTATAACTTAGGGATGGAGCCAGTTGTGACAACTTTGTATGACGAAGGGGTCCGTCACTTCATGGTGACCACATTAGAAGAAGCGTTCGAAGTACGAACGCATGCAGAGTCGGCTCGCGTCCTCGTCATGAATCCGGTATATACGTGGGAACACGTGCATGCCCATGATTTTGACGTCGCGATCGGTTCGTATGAATGGCTCGTCTCACAGCGGGAGCATCTCGATGGCGTTCGCCTTCATTTGAAGCTAGACGTCGGCATGAACCGATTCGGCGCCAAAACGTTTGAAGAAGCGCTACAAATCGTCGCCTTCTGTCAAAATGAAGGATTGAACCTTGTCGGACTGTGCACGCATTTCCCGCTCGCGGATGCAGACAATGCCGAAGTCGAGCATAGCGTTCAAGTCGAACGTTTTGCTGACTGGTCGACGCGTTTGATGGAACGTCATACGTTTGAATTGATTCATGCGGCGAACAGTGCGGCCACGCTTCAAGATGATTCACGCTTGCATCATTGCACCCATGTGCGCGTCGGTATTTTCTTATACGGCTATTCATCGGTCGAGCCAGTGGAGTGGCTCGTGCCTGCATTTTACTGGGAGACAGAAGTGGTTGCTGTCCATGACATCGAAGCGGGGGCTCATGTCGGGTATGGAACGGGGTATACCGCGGAAACAAAGGAACGAATTGCCGTTTTATCCATCGGATATGGAGATGGATTAATGCGAGCGCGACGTCATTTGCCTGTTCACATTTCAGGAAAAGCCTATCCATTCGTCAGCAACATCTTTATGAGCCATAGCTTCATTAAAGTGGATGAAGACGTACAAATCGGCGACCGCGTCATGCTATATGGGATTGAAACGAAAATCGATGACGTGACACGTGTTGGTTATGCCAACAATTCAGAACAGCTCTGTGCTCGTTCGTGGCGTGTCCCACATCGCTTTGAAGGAGGAATTGTATGTACACCACCAATCAATCAGAATGTTTGATCGAGGGCGTGTCCGTCCGTGAACTTCAAGCGACGTACGGGACACCTTTATACATCATGAGTGAGCCGGAACTAGAGCGCCGCCTTGGGATTGTCCAGAATGCGTTTCTAGACAAGTATCCGAACACGTATGCATTATACGCGTCAAAAGCGTTATCGATTGCGGCCGTGTATGAAAAAGTGATGGCCGCAGGGTTAAGTGTCGACGTCGTCTCAAGGGGTGAGATGTACGTGGCACTGCATGCTGGGGTACCGGCCGAGCGCATTCACGTTCACGGGTCGAACAAGACAATCTTGGATATCACGTTCGCGCTCGAACAGGGGATTACACACTTTACTATCGACAATATGCGTGAAATCAGCCTTTTGTCAGGACTTGCGGCTGAATATAATCGTGAAGTCGATGTGCTTCTTCGCATCGTGCCTCAAGTCGTTGGAGGCGCTCATGCGGCGATTCAAACGGGTGGGGTTGATACAAAATTCGGTTTCCCGACGCACGACGACACATATTTAGATGCCGTTCGTGCGACGTTGGAAGCGGAACATTTACAGTTGAAGGGGATCCACTGTCATGTCGGCTCTCAAATTCAAGATCCGACCCTCTTCATCAACACGGTGAAGACGATGGTGCGCTTCATGGATACGATTCGTCAGGAGACCGGCTATACGACGGATGTGTTGAATATCGGTGGCGGCTTCGGTGTCGCATACTTAGATGAAGACGAGCATCTCGACTTCGCACAAACGATGGAACGTGTGATGGAGGCTTTGGTCGAGGAAGTCGAGGTACGTGAATTGCCACTTCCGAAAATCGGGATTGAACCGGGCCGTTGGCTCGTCGCCAATGCCGGTGCCACGCTATATGAAGTGGGGACCGTCAAAGAAGTGAGCGGCGTTCGTACATTCGTGTCTGTCGATGGCGGGATGACGGATAATATCCGTCCGGCATTGTATGACGCAGAGTATGAGGTCGTGGCAGCGACAAGGATGAATGAAGAGAAGACGCTCGAGGCAAAAATTGTCGGAGCGTGCTGTGAGTCGGGAGACATCATCTCGAACCGCTCATTGATCCCTTCGGTCACACCAGGTGACTTATTACTTGTCAAAGCCACGGGAGCGTATAACTTCTCGATGGCGAGTAACTATAACCAAATGCTTCGTCCGGCGGTCGTCTTCGTCAAGGAAGGGAATCACCGCCTTGTCGTCCGTCGCCAAACGTTTGAAGACTTGGTGGCATGTGAAGTCATTAGTCAATCGACGTAAGGCTGCAGAGCAATCTGTAGTCTTTTTTTGATTTTGAAATGAGAACGTTTTTCAATTATGATAGAGAAGAGAAAAAAAGGGGAAGTGACGGTCATGACAAAGACAGCAGCACAACAGTTAATTGAAGCAAGACGTACGGTCCGTATGTTCAAGGAAGAACCAATCGATACGAAAGTGCTCTATGAAGTGTTGCAATCGGCACACCACGCACCATTTCACAATAAAGTCGAGCCGTGGAACGTGTATGTGTTCAATGGGGACGGGAAGCAAGTGTTACTCGATGCGCTCGAACCAGCCTTCTCGGAGGCGTCAGAAGGACAACGCGAAAAGGTGACGGGACGGATTTTAAATGCGGCAACCTGTATGTATGTGACGGCAAAACATTTTGAGACGGACAAAGGGAATCGAGACGCGTTGCTCGCGACGGCGACATTCATTCAAAATGTCCAACTCTTGTTAAGTGAACGAGAGATCGGGATGGTCTGGCGGACGGGTGGACTGTTTGACGATGCACGGTTGAAGGAGATGATCGGGGCGGAAGGTGAGACGTTTGTCGGTCTACTTCAAATCGGTAAATATGATGCCGAGGATATCCCGTCACCAAAAGCGCGGCAACCGATTGATTCGCATCTCATCATGTTTGAATAATAAAAAGCGAGCGAGGGGGAAATCCCTTCGCTCGCTTGCTGTATATATCTGAGTTATCGTTTTATTTTTGTTGCGAGCCAATCTTGAATCACAGTCGTTGGAATCATTCAGTCGTTCCTCCATTAGTAACATCTTCTTCTCTACTATTATCCAAATGCATACGTTCCCAAACCTCTCGATGTGCACCGTGTAGGACATCATCGAATGAATCATCGATATGAAGGCCATAACTTGGATTGATGGATGTGGCATAGAGGTCTAGCATGAGTTGATCATGGTTCGGATACATAGAGTGGGCTCCTTTCAATACATCAGCTTGGCTACACCTTCAGTATACAAAGGAACTATGAAGAAAATTCGAGAGAAACGTTAACATTTTATGAATCTTGTAAACGCTTTCACAAACTATGCTTTTGGCTTACAGGTATGCACGACTGTTGGTATTGTTCGGCACGTTTGGCGTACTTTTTCACTGTTCTTTCCATGATAAAGCGATCATCGTCGTTTAAAGGACGCACAACTTTGGCGGGAACCCCCATGACCATCACCCCTTCAGGAATCTGCATATTCGGTGTGACGAGCGCACCAGCTGCTATAAATGACCCTTTCCCAATCTTTGCCCCATCGAGTACGGTAGCGTGCATGCCGATCAAGCAATCTTCTTCAATCTCACAGCCGTGAATCATCGCCATATGACCGATCGAGACGCGGTCATGGATGATCGTCGGTGATCCTTCATATTGATGAATCATCGAACCATCTTGAATATTCACATAAGAACCGATTCGAATGGGTCCCTCGTCTCCTCGGATGACGGTATTGAACCATACTCCCGAGTGGGCACCGATGGTCACATCACCAATCACATGTGCCCCGGGTGCAAGATAAGTCGTTGGATCGACGTTTGGTGTCAACTCTCCTAATTTGTATTGCATCGTTGTAACCCCTTTCAGACAGATATGTTATCATTGTCGCACAACTTGAAAAAGAAATTGCAACGAAAAGAATATTCTTGGTAAGATAGTTAAAATACGTTGAATAAGGAGATCGAGAGATGGAGAAACAACATTTGATTGACATCGCCGCAAAGAAAAAGAAAGCGGCCGTCGTCTTTAAAGACGTCGCAGTAATTGACGTGTACAGTCGTGAGACGATTCGTACAGACGTCGCCATCGACGGGGGATATATTGTGGCTATTGGGGATGGGTACGATGGAGAGGTCGAGTATCACGACCCGACCTGGACGCTTGCACCGTCCTTTATCGATTCTCACGTCCATATCGAGTCATCGATGGTTCCACCACACGAGTTTGCGAAAGCAGTCCTGCCGCTTGGCGTTACAACGGTGATTGCCGATCCGCATGAGATTGCGAATGTGAACGGGGCGCTCGGGATTGAATACATGTTAGCGGATGCGAAAGGACTCCCACTCGATGTCCGGATGATGCTCCCGAGTTGCGTACCAGCGACACCGTTTGAACATGCAGGTGCCAAACTATATGCCGAAGATTTGGCACCGTTTTTAGGAGATCCAGGTGTGCATGGACTAGGCGAGGTCATGGATTATCCATCGGTCGAAGCCGGAAGCGAAGATATGCTTCAAAAGATTGCTCAGACGGAACAAGCAGGCAAAGTCGTGGATGGTCATGCTTCAGGTCTCAACCCTGATCAACTGAATGTATATCGTTCAGCAGGAATCATGACGGACCACGAATGTACGACTGCCGAAGAGGCGATTGAACGGGTGCGTCGTGGATTTTATGTTCAGATTCGAGAAGGGTCGGTCGCAAGAAACGTGGAGAAGGTGAGTTTAGCCGTCACGGAAAGCAATGCCCATCGTTTCCTCTTCTGTACGGACGATAAGCATTTGGATGACCTGGTCGCGGAAGGTGGGATCGACTACAACATCCGCACCGCCATCAAGCAAGGAGTCAAGCCGGAAACGGCCTATGCCATCGCAAGTCTACATGCAGCAGAGGCTTATGGATTGAAAGAAGTCGGGGCAATCGCACCTGGTAAGAAAGCGAACTTCGTTATCTTGTCAGACGTCGAATCGGTAAAAATTGAGCAAGTATATGTGAATGGTACGCTCGTTGCGGAGAAGGGGAATGCGACATTTGAGTCTGAAGGAATCGAAGTGCCGAAACCGATGAAAGGTGAACTGGCGTTACCTGAATTGACGACGGATTCGTTCCGACTTGCGCCGAGTGCAGAAGAGGTTGATGTCATTCAAGTGCTTCCGAATAGCTTGTTGACGAAACGACAACGACTTTCATTTCAACCAGATGCCTCGGGGGCGGACTTGTCACAAGATATCGCTACGCTCGCTGTCATCGAACGCCATCATGGGACAGGTCACATGGCCCTTGCCCCGGTGACAGGATTTGGCTTGAAGCGAGGTGCGCTTGCAGCCACGGTGGCCCATGACAGTCACAACTTGGTGATTGCTGGGGTCAGCCCGGAAGATATGTTGCTTGCGGCGAGAACGCTTGAGAAGGTAGGCGGTGGTGTTGTTGCTGTATCGGAAGGAGAAGTCCTTGCCGTCCTCCCACTTGAAATCGGTGGATTGATGACGAAACGACCATACCGTGAAGTGGCAGAGATATTAGAACAGCTGAACGATGCGTTAGATGTCGTAGGAGCCCATCGTCATTTCAACCCTTACTTGACGATGTCCTTCCTCGCCTTACCGGTCATTCCAGATTTGAAATTGACCGACATGGGGTTGTTCGATGTGACCACCTTCTCATTTATCAACGATTGACTCGGTCTAACGTATGATTTTTGTTAAGAACCATCGATAACAATTGAATGCTTGACTAGAAGTTGGTATATTTACGACAAGTTTCATCGGGTCAACATTGAAAGGGGGGATATTACAGATGGAACAAGTTGCTTACAATCGGTCGTATGATGAACATGAGGAATTGATCAATTCTGTATATCGTGCTTTCAAGGACCGATGCGAAGAACTACCGGAAGAAACACAAACGAAACGTCGTTTACGACGACTGATTTTCTCTACGATTAAAGAACAGACGAAGTCTCACGCTGACCGGTTCGTGTTATATCACTTCTTCAACGACTTCTTTAAAGCGGTAGAAACGAATGACCAAGAAGCACTCGCTGTTTTGAAGCGAATCATTCGTGATGAAAAAAACTATTGATATGTGACGTCAACTTGTGATAATTTAGACGTAACTTTAAATGAATATTCGTGCTATCGATGAGGTAGAGGTGCGATGCTGATGAGTAAGTAGTCGGAGGATGACAACGATGAGGACTACAAAAAGGCAGGATCGCCGAAGCGCAACACCATGTCCGTGGGGTTGTGCTGGGCTGACGGGAAATACCCGTCGGACTGCCATACATATTTACGTATGGAGCGCTCCAAGTCGGCTAAGAAAGACGGAACATCCAGCGAGGGTGTCGGCTTTGTTGCCGATGCCCTCGCTTTGCGTTTTTTTAAGCATAGGGGGGCCTCATCCTAATCAAAAAAGGAGGAATTCAGTATGGTAGATTATTCAACTTCGGTACTCTCGCTCGTACCGGCATTACTTGCAATCATTATGGCAATCACAACAAGAAAGGTCATCCCATCACTTGGTGTCGGGATTATCGCAGGAGTCCTTCTCTTGCACAGTTTCAACCCAATCGACTCCATTCAATATTTATGGTCGAACATCATCGCCTTATTCTGGTCAGATGGAGCCATTAACGAATGGAACGTCTTGTTGATTGCGTTCTTGCTCTTACTCGGGATTTTATCATCCATCATTCAGACGTCAGGTGGTGCACGCGCATTCGGTGAATGGGCTGCGGCGAACGTAAAAACGGCACGTGGTGCCCGTCTCGTCTCATTCGGACTCGGAATTTTGATTTTCATCGACGACTACTTCAATAGCTTAGCGGTCGGGAATATCAGCCGTCCGCTCACGGACCGCAAAAATATCTCACGTGCGAAATTGGCATACATGATTGACTCGACGGCAGCCCCTGTCTGTGTCATCAGCCCACTTTCGAGCTGGGGTGCATATATCATCGCCATCATCGCAGGTATTTTGACGAAGTATTCGATTGACAGCTACTCGTCATTCTCTGCATTCATTCAAATCATTCCAATGAACTTCTATGCGGTCTTTGCCCTCTTGTTGACAGCCTATGTCGCATTTACTGGACTCGCGATCGGACCAATGCGCACGCACGAGCTTCGTGCCCTTCAAGGTGAATTGTATGATTCAGCTAAAGGTAAACCAATGGGAATGAGCGAAGACTTGCATGAGCATGAAGGTGGAAAAGTCCGTGACTTGATCGTGCCAATCATCGCCCTCATCATTGCGACGGTATCGGCAATGCTCTATACAGGTGGTCAAGCCCTGGCGGCTGATGGTCAAGACTTTACGCTCATCGGTGCATTCGAATCGACAGACGTGACACGTTCACTCGTGGCCGGTGTCGTCATCAGTTTGATTGTGGCATTCTTACTTCTCATCGGACGTAAAATTCCTGCACGTGACTACGGTAAAGCAGCATGGGAAGGTGTGCGCGCTATGTGGCCGGCAGTCTTGATTCTCTTGTTTGCCTGGACGATCATTGCAGTCATCAGTGATATGAAGACTGGTGAATACTTGGCAAGCTTCGTGACAGATACGATTGCGGCTTCGTACTTGCCACTTCTCCTCTTCTTGATTGCTGGAATCATGGCATTCTCGACAGGGACGAGCTGGGGAACATTTGGTTTAATGCTTCCGATCGGTGCGGATTTGATCATGGCGGTTGAACCAGAGCTTCTCCTTGCATCACTTGCCGCTGTATTGGCCGGTGCTGTATTCGGAGACCACTGTTCACCAATCTCGGATACAACGATCCTCAGCTCAACTGGAGCGGGTTCACATCATATCGATCACGTAGTGACACAATTGCCATACGCGCTCCTCTCAGCAATTGTCTCAGCAATCGGATACTTGGTGCTCGGGATTACAGCATCGATTTGGATTGGCTTCTTCGCGGCATTGATTTCGTTTGTTGTCTTTGTTGGCATTGCACAAGTGATTTCAAAACGTGGGAAAGTACCTGCTGAACTTCGCGCGAAGCGTGAGGCGTGATAGATGAAAATGACTTCCATCGATTTGATGGAAGTCATTTTTTGTATATGGCTTTCTGTGAACGTACAAGATAATCGAGTAGCATCCCAAATATGAACCAGAAAGCGATTGTCAGGGCATAAAGCGTCCATTTCGGTAGTACGGTCGGATGAATGACGTGCGAAGAAAACCAAGGTGTCTCGAGCAACCAAAATGGAGGTGAAGTCAAAAACAATAAGATGTTCTTGTCATCGAATCTGGAAACATTCATGATACAGATGGTGACAGCTAATAGGGTGAACCACAGTGTCCAACTCTTCATTAGATAGAAGCTCCTTTCACGACAGAGAAACCTCCTTGATCCATGGTGGAATCAAGGAGGTTGGTTACACACATTATTTCACGTCAAGCCACTTGAAGCTTGCATCGGCACCGAACGGGTGACGGTACATGTTTTCGATATTCGAACGCTCTAAGTATGCTTCACCTTTTTGGTAAATCGGAGCAATCGCGAAGTCTTCTTCGAGAAGGATGCGTTCAGCTTCTTGCATGGATTCCCAACGCTTCATCTGATCTGCTTCTTTCTTCGCTGATTGAATCAACTGATCATACTCGTCATTTGAGTAAGCCATACGGTTAAATGGTCCGTCTGTGATCCACATGTCGAGGTATGTCATTGGATCTTGGTAGTCAGGGCCCCAACCGGCTGCAGAAACATCGTATTCACCTTTACTTTCAAGGTCAAGGAAGTTTTTGAACGGTTGTTGCTTAATGTTGAGTGTCAAACCAGGTAAGTTCTTCTCAAGTTCGCCTTTGATGAACTCGTTTACTTTCTTGAACGCTTCCTCATCACGTGAGAGGAACTCAAGTTCGACCGTCTCAACGCCAAGTTCTTGAAGTCCTTTTTCCCAAGCGGCTTTTGCTTCATCTACGTTGTAGCTGAGGAGATCCGGGTATTTCTCGCGGAAGTCAGCCCCGTCTTCTGTGAATGTGAAATCTTTCGCTACGATAAAGTTCGCTGGTTCTGAACCGTCCGTTAGAATGATGTCTGTCACACTCTGCTTATCAAAGCCTTTTGCAAGTGCTTCACGGATATTGACGTTTTGAAGAGCTTCATTCTTTTGGTTGAAACGAAGGAAGTTGATTCGAGCGTCGGCACGTGTTTTGAACTCATCGCTGTCTTCAAATTGTGGAACGAACTCAGATGAAAGGAGTGTGTAATCCGCTTCTCCTGATTCGAACAAGTTGACTCCCGTCGAGACGTCTTTTACGACTTTGACGTTGATCGTGTCCATCTTGACGTTTTCAGCGTCCCAATACTCAGGGTTTTTCTTATAAACCCAACCAGCGTTGTCTTGCCACTCACTCAAGACGTAAGGACCATTATAGAGTGTTTTGTCGACTGTCGTCGCGAACTCTTCGCCCTGTTCTTCAACGAACTCTTGTTTTTGTGGCATATACGTTGGGAAACCAGTCAATCCTAAGAAGTATGGCGCTGGCGCTTCCAATTGAACTTCAAGTGTCTTCTCATCGACTGCTTTCGCACCGAGATCGTCGAGTGACATTTCGCCTGCAAGGATTTTATTCGCATTTTTCAAATCTTGGAGAATATACGCATACTCGGCACCCGTTTCAGGGTTAAGTGCACGTTTCCAAGAATACACAAAGTCCTCAGCTGTGATTGGTGAACCATCTGACCAGTTTGCGTCACGTAATTTGAACGTGTATGTAAGACCGTCTTCAGACACTTCGACATCTTCGGCAATCCCCGGTGTCGGTTGGTTATTTTCGTCTAAACGATATAACCCTTCGAACACGTTGTTCGTGACGATAATAGATGTCGAGTCCGTTGTGAGTGTTGGATCAAGCTGAGGTAAGTCCGTCGCTGATACCATCGTGATTTCTTTTTTTGCATCGCTCGAAGATGAGCCGTCCGAGCTAGATGAGTCATCCCCTGTACTACAAGCTGCCGTCGCCAATAATGCGACCCCCGATAAAGCTAGCCATTTTTTGTTACGCATCATACAACCTCCCGAAAATTCTGATAATTTAGAATATGTTGTAATTAAACTACATCTGACATGAATATGCAATGGAATTTTTCAAATTATTCGAAAATATAAACTTATTTAGAATGACTATTCATCAATCCTTTCAGGAAGTAGAATAGAAAAATCAACGAATGATTATACAATATCTTTGTATAGTTATTCGGAAAGATTGAGTATGGTGGAGGCGTTAATTTGAAACAACATTCAGCCGGAATCGGCTTTTTCGGTCTTGCGGCGATGGTCGTCGGGACAATGATTGGTGGAGGGGCCTTTAATCTACCCGGTGCGATGGCGCAGGGAGCAGGGGTTGGTCCTGTTTTAATTGGATGGGGGATTACGGGTGTCGGCATGATCATGCTTGCCTTTGTCTTTCAATTTTTAGCGAACACGCGCCCGGAGCTAGAGGGTGGAATTTATGCGTATGCCCGGGAAGGGTTCGGGAAGTTTGTCGGATTCAACAGCGGATGGGGATACTGGATGTCAGCTTGGATTGGCACAGTGGCGAACATCACGTTGATTTTTAGCACATTGGCATATTTTTTCCCTGTTTTTTCTGCGGAACATCGACTGTTCCGTTTGCTCATGAGTGTCGTCCTGATTTGGGGCTTGTTTTGGCTCATCTCACGTGGGATGCGTGAGGCGGCACTTTTAAATATCGTCACAACGATTGCGAAACTCGTTCCGATTTTCTTGTTCATCGTGTTTATTTTATTCGCGTTTCAAATCGATACGTTCCAAGTCGACTTTTGGGGTGAAACAGGATTTGTCTGGGCGAATGTGTTTCCACAAGTGAAGTCGACGATGCTCGTCACACTCTGGGCGTTCGTCGGGATTGAAGGCGCGGTCGTCTTATCCTCGCGCGCACGTCATAAAAAAGATGTCGGTCGAGCGACGGTGATTGGTCTGATCGGTACGTTATTGATTTACATGATGATTTCTATCTTCTCGTTTGGTGTCATGACTCAGGAGCAACTCGCGGCGTTACCTGAACCGTCGATGGCGTATGTGTTAGAAGCGGTTGTCGGTCCGTTTGGGGCAACGTTGATTAACATCGGACTACTTGTCTCGTTGACAGGTGCATTACTCGGATGGACGATTTTAGCGACTGAAATTTCTTATGTGGCGAGTCGAGACGGGGTGTTTCCGAAAGTGTTCAATCGTTTGAATACAAACAGTACACCAGTGAACGCCTTGTTCATTACTCAAGGGTTCACTCAAGTCGTCACGGCTATTGCATTGTTTTCGGAACAAACATATCTCGTCCTTTCAAGCATTGCAGGGATCGCGGCGCTCGTCCCTTATTTATTCTCGGCACTCTACGGTTGGATGGAGGCGAAACGGAAGACGTCGTTACAGATGATGACCGTTTCCGGGATTGCGTCGTTATACGCCGCCTGGTTACTTTATGCTTCTGGGTTAGAGTACGTCTTGATTGCGATGATTCTATACGCACCGGGCATCTTTGTCTTTCTTTTGGCAGAACGGGAACAAGGACGACCATTCTTGACCCGTACCCAGTCGATGATTGCTTTGATTATTTTATTGTGTGCGACCTATGGTATTTATGGGCTTTGGACCGCTACGATCGCCCTATAAAAAACTCACCGACGCCTCAAGCGTTCGGTGAGTTTTTTGATGACCGGAGTAATTGTTCGATCGCACTTGGCGAGGCAGGTCTTGCATAAAGATAGCCCTGGAAGGAATCGCAATCCGTCGACTTTAAGTGTGCCAACATTTCTTCATCTTCGACTCCCTCCGCGACGACGTGGAGATTTAAGCTCTTCCCGAGATGCACGATGACATCGAGGAGATGCGATTTGGACGTCATCCAATCGTCGAGAAAGACTTTATCGATTTTAAGCTCGTCGACAGGGAAGGACTTCAAATACTGTAAGGACGAGAAGCCAGTTCCGAAATCATCAATCGACAGTCGATAGTTCAAGCGCTTGATTTGTTCCATACGTTCGATAATCTCATCGGTCTGTTGCATGACGAGACTCTCTGTAATCTCTAAAATGACGTCGGACGGGTCAAGTTGAAGTTGCTGTTTGATGTTTCGCAACGTATTCAAGAAACTGTCGCTTCGGAACTGGTTTGGTGAAATGTTGATTGCCATGGAGAGCGGTTGGTCGAATTCGGCTTTCCAAGCTTTCAGCTGTTTCGTCGCTTCTAAGATGACCCAGTTGTTAATCGGAACAATCAGCGCCATCTCTTCAGCGAGCGGGATGAACTCAGAGGGCGGGATTTGTCCGAGTTCTTCATGATGCCAACGAAGAAGTGCCTCAAACCCGATGAGGCGATCGGTGGCGAGTTCGTATTTTGGCTGATACTCAAGATAAAAATGCTTTTCTTCAAGGGCTCGGTACATCGCCTTTTCAATATGGATTTGTCTCGAGAAGGCGGCATCCATATCCTTTGTCACGAACTGAATCGTTCCAACCCCAATCTGTTTTCCTTTGAAAAGGGCACTTTCAGCACGCGTGTACAGTTCCTCGAGCGAACTTGTGGAGGACGGATAAAATACGCATCCGACGGAAATCGATACCATAATCGAATGGTGGTAAATTCGAAACGGTCGCTGCAGCTCGTGTTGCAAATGACGTAGCACTTGAAACACTTCTTCTTTTGATTGCTCGAAGAACATGACTCCGAACAGTCCGCCCATTGGATGGAACAAGAGAGAAGATTCTGGAATGAGATGCAGGGCGCGTTCTTTGATTTGAATGAGGAGTTCGTTCCCGACACGAGATCCGAACGACTCGTTGATGATTTTGAAACGGTCGATATCAAACAAGGCGATATGAAGGAGACCTTCTCGCTCATCGATTTGTTGAAGAATCGAGTCATAGCGACGTAAAAAACCTTTTTTATTGTAAAGTCCGGTCAATTCATTTTGGTAGGCGAGAAGCTCAACTTCTTTTTCAAGACGCTTCTTTTCAGATACATCAAAACCAAATGCCGTATACTGAATGACTTCATTTTTTTCACTGACAATCGGTACGACGGTCAAGTTGAGCCAACACGCATCTTGCTCATGCTGTTTACAGGAAATCGGCATCTCACCATTCCAAATTCGATTGGTCGCCAATGATTTTAAGACGTTACGCGAAATGCCGTCTTGGTCGCTTGGATCATGGATGAGCTCGAACCATTCACGTCCAATCAGCTGTTGTTCGGTTATATCAAGCAATTGGCACAACGATGGATTGATATCGACGATCTCCCCTTTTGCATTCGTCGCTAAGTAATGTGTGGACTGTTTAATCATTTCTTGAAAATGATGCAATAAGTTGAATTGCTCTGTACTAATGAGGGGACTAAATCCTTTCGGAAGAAAGGCTAAGAAATAGCCGTACACGTCTTCGAGCGAAAAGGACTGCAAGTATGCGGTCGCATAGATGACGGAGCCGTCCTTATGTTGAAACGGCGTCATTGCCGTTGTTGAAAATGGATATTGCAAGAGGAGTGGTGTCCACGTCTCAAGTGCTTGATCAAGCTGCTGGACGACCGGCAACGGTTGATGGAGGACTTCTTGACGTTCCCAACCGAACAACACTTCGGCATGACTATTCCACAATAGGACCGTACCATCTTGAGAAATATAACAACATGGAACAGATAAAGCATCGATGAACTGATCTACCGACAAATCACGCAATGAAGCCACATCATTTCCTCCAATCTGTCATGCTAAATGCATATTCTAATGTCAGTGTACCTGATTTTGCCAATTCAAGGAATGCTTAAGTTCGTCATTGTCAAAAGAAAGAGGGACATCATATACTGAAAGGGTAAGATAGTTTTGAATAAGGGGGAAGTAATATGTCAAAAACACATGATGTTATTGAGATGACAGAGAAGTTCGGGGCACACAACTATCATCCACTACCGATTGTCATTTCGGAAGCGAAAGGGATTTGGGTAACGGATCCTGAGGGGAATCGCTACATGGATATGTTGAGTGCATACTCTGCTGTCAACCAGGGACACTGCCATCCGAAAATCATCCAAGCATTGAAAGATCAGGCGGATAAGATTACGTTGACGTCACGCGCCTTTTACAACGATCAACTCGGACGTTTTTACGACAAAGTGGTAACGCTTACAAAAAAAGAGATGGTGTTGCCGATGAACACTGGTGCGGAAGCAGTCGAGACGGCTGTGAAAACGGCACGTCGGTGGGCATACGATGTGAAAGGTATTCCGGGGGAAGCTGAAATTATCGTCTGTACGGGGAACTTCCACGGACGCACGATGGCCGCTGTGTCGATGTCGACAGAAGCGGAATATCAGCGTGGATTCGGGCCGCTCTTACCAGGCTTCAAAGTCGTCCCGTATGGTGACATCGATGCGTTCGAAGCGGCAATCACAGAGAATACGGCAGCGTTTATCGTAGAGCCGATTCAAGGTGAGGCAGGAATCATCATTCCACCGGCTGGCTATTTGAAGCGCGCATCTGAACTCTGTAAAGAGCATAACGTCCTCTTCGTCGCAGATGAGATTCAATCGGGACTTGGACGTTCTGGTAAATGGTTTGCCATCGATTGGGAAGAGGTCACACCGGATATGTATATCCTCGGAAAAGCACTCGGAGGCGGTGTCTTCCCGATTTCGTGTGTTGCGGCTGATAAGGAGATTCTCTCGGTCTTTAACCCGGGATCACACGGTTCAACGTTTGGTGGAAACCCACTCGCTTCCGCTGTTTCTGTCGCGGCACTTGAAGTATTGGAAGAAGAGAATCTTCCAGAGCGTTCGCTTGAACTCGGGACGTACTTCATGGATCGCTTGAAATCGATTGATAATCCAATGATTCGAGACGTTCGCGGACGTGGATTATTTATTGGCATCGAATTGACAGAGTCAGCACGTCCTTACTGCGAAGCGCTCAAAGAGCGAGGTCTTCTCTGTAAAGAAACACATGAAACCGTGATTCGATTGGCACCACCTCTCGTCATCACAAAAGAAGAATTAGATCAAGCGTTTGAAGCGATTGAAGCCGTTTTGGCTCCTGCAGCTATTTCGTAAATGAAGACAGCTTGATATAATCGTCTTAGCTCAATCGACACCTGCGTTGCAGGTGTCTTTTTCGTGGAGGAGGAATTCAATGCTGTACGTATACGTCGGACTAGCAGGGGCGATTGGTGCGACGGCGCGTTATGGACTCGGTTTGATGGTCGGTTCATTTGGATCGAGCATGTTTCCCATCGCAACGTTTCTGACCAATCTCATCGGTAGTTTTCTGTTGGGATGGTTGACGCACACATTTCTTCAAAAAGGCAATGCCTCACCTCAACTCGTCACAATCATCGGCACCGGTATGATCGGCTCCTTTACCACGTTCTCAACGTTTAGTGTCGAAACGATACGACTGCTAGAAGAAGGTCATGTATGGATTGCCATGACGTACGTCTTCTTGAGTATCATACTCGGCCTTTGGAGCTCATGGCTCGGTTACCGCGTTGGCTCGAGACGGAAAGAAGGGGTGAACTAATATGACATTCATATGGATTGCGGCTGGCGCTTTCTTAGGTGCGATTGCGCGTTTTGCCATTGGACAATTCATGAAACGGTGGTCGGATTCACCATTCCCGTGGGCGACTCTGTTCGTCAATGTTTCAGGTTCGTTTGGCCTCGGTTATTTATATGCCCACACCCAACATCCGTCGCTCATTCTTTTTTTAGGGGTCGGATTCTTCGGTTCGTTTACAACATTCTCGACGCTAAAACTTGAACTGATGCGTTTTGCGACGAAAGATTGGATTCGCTTTGGCCTCTATCTGCTTGCGACTTATATGCTCGGATTAGTGGCTGCATATGTCGGATGGTCACTCTAAAACAACACCCCTTCGATTGAGAAGGGGTGTTGTTTTATTCTGCGAGTTGAAGTTTTTCAGTGCATGAAGCGCAAGTCGTTTCGTATGACTCACACTGTTCGTCCATATGCTGTCCGCATTCCTGACATGTTTTGTCCGGTAATTTTTGATAAAACTCGACAGATGATTCGAGACGGCTTGCCCATTCGTTCATAATAAAATGTCCTCCTTTAGAGAGTTTCACAGTATTGGTTGTTGAGTTGATTGTATTATAACAGTACGTGATTAGTCAACCATAATATATAACAGATATATTCAGTATTTTTTGTTACACTATACACATCAAATGACGAGGTGAAGAAAATGAAAGTGCCACAGTGTGAAACAATCGGGATTCAATCTGAGGACGTCCCTACGCTACAATCGGCCTTGGCACAACTAGACGCACCGCGTGTCAGTCGATTGTTTAAGGCATTCGCTGACCCGACCCGTCTAAAGGTGCTATACGTCTTGACGCTTGAACATGAACTGTGTGTTTGTGATGTGGCAGCCATCATTGGTCATTCGAATGCGACCGCATCCCATCATTTGCGGACGTTACTTGAACAAGGGCTAGTGAAGTACCGTAAACAAGGGAAGGTCGTCTATTATTCATTGGACGATGAGCATGTCAGACAGCTTGTTGAAATTGCCTTGGCGCATAGTGAAGAACAAAAAGACGTTTGAGTCTAATGACCGATCCTATTAAGGGTCGGTCATTTTTGCCTATTGTCACGTCTGTCGTTTCGCGATACGATATATTCAAATGAACGTTTGAATGTCAGGGGGATATGATGAAAAATCGAGAGGTACTACCTGTATCCGGTATCACTTGTACAAACTGTGCGGCTAAAATTGAACGTGATGTAGCAAAACGTGAAGAAGTCGCCTCTTGCCAAATTGATTTTGCGACAAGTCGAATGGTGATTGAATGGATTGACGCTTCAGAGCGAGATCGGATGCTCAAATCAATCGAACAGACGATGATGCGGATTGAGCCGGGGGCGAAGTTTGTCAAACAAGAAGACGATCAAACCGAAGGACGAGATTGGACGCTTTGGAGATTTCTCGCGGCCGCCCTTATTTTTTCGATTGCCATTTGGACAGATTCGATTCCAGGATTTCTTGTGGCTTACGGACTTGCCGGCTACGATGTCGTATATGGCGCAATTCGAAACGTATGGCATCGGGAATGGTTCGATGAGAAATTCTTGATGACCATTGCGACCGTTGGGGCATTTGCGATTTCAGAATATCCGGAAGCTGTAGCGGTTATGTTGTTTTATCAACTTGGAGAATACGTGCAAGGACGTGCGGTACGAGCTTCCCGAAAATCCATTCAGTCCTTGTTAAGTATGAAGCCGACACGAGCACGTGTACTTGAGGCGGACCGGGAAATCGAACAATCGCCAGAAGACGTTTCAATCGGGTCGCATCTCGTTATTCGTTCAGGAGAATTGGTTCCGATGGACGGATTTGTCGTGAGTGGAGCTAGCTCTCTTGATACGGCATCATTGACAGGTGAATCGGTTCCACGACAAGTGAGTGTGGGAGAGGAAGTCTTGGCAGGAATGGTCAATATAGAAGGACGACTCATCGTAGAAACGACAAAGATCGCGTCTGAGTCGAGTCTTCAAAAAATGATTGCGCTCGTCGAAGAGGCGAATGGAAAGAAAGCCAAAACGGAGCAGATGATCACGCGTCTGGCAAAGATTTATACGCCTTTCGTCGTGGTCATGGCCGCACTTGTCGCATTTATTCCTCCGCTATTTGTAGGGAATTTAGACGAATGGATTTATCGCGCCTTGATTTTCCTTGTCATTAGTTGCCCATGTGCACTAGTGATTTCGATTCCGTTAGGCTATTTCGGTGGAATCGGTTCGGGTTCGAAACAAGGAATTCTTGTGAAAGGTGGAGAGTACCTCGATACATTGACCGAAGTGGATACCGTCGTCTTCGACAAGACAGGGACGTTGACGACAGGACGATTTGAGGTGACGGACGTTGTGACGGCAGCAGGTGTCGACGTTGATGAGCTGTTACATCTTGCTGCCCGTGTCGAACGAGCGTCTAATCATCCGCTTGCGCAAGCGATCGTCCAACGCGCTGGAGAGGTTCAAGCGTTTGAATCGATTCAAGAGGAACCTGGATACGGTCTCTATGCGCGTGACGGTGAGGATCATGTGTACGTCGGAAGTGCTCGTTACATGGAACGACTGGGTCAGACGATTGACGATTCATCCTACGGTACGAGTGTTCACGTGATGAAGAATAATCGGTGGTTGGGCCGGATTGAGTTGATGGATACGGTGAAACCAGATGCGTTCAGTACCATTGAAAACCTGAAGAAGGCAGGACTCCGGACGGTCATGTTATCTGGAGATCGCCGCGATGTTGCGACAAAGATCGGTGAACAGCTTGGGATGACTGAAGTGCGAGGTGAATTGCTTCCACATGAAAAAGTAGAAGCGATTGAGCAGTTGACGCTCTCCCACAAGGTCGCGTTCGTTGGGGATGGAATGAATGATGCGGCTGCTTTGGCCCGGGCAGATGTCGGGCTCGTCATGGGTGGGGTCGGAAGTGATACCGCGGTCACGGCGGCAGACGTCGTCTTGATGCATGATGCACCGACGGATGTCATTCGAGCCATCGAACTAGGGAAGCGAACGAAACGAGTCGTCTGGCAAAATATCTTCTTTGCTTTCGGAGTAAAGGCACTTGTTATGCTGTTCGGACTATTCGGAATCGCTACAATGTGGGAAGCCGTGTTCGCAGATGTCGGAGTGGCGTTATTAGCCATTGCGAATGCGACACGATTACTTCGCACGACTACATGAAAGAAGTGTCTCAAGTGGAATCTTGAGACACTTCTTTTTTATTCGATCGTTTCATGTTGCGGTTTGATTCGCAACAATAAAAACGTGAGGATGACAACGACAGTAAAGAGTAAAAAAATGATGGTAAAGAGTATTTGTGTTAAGAAGGATACTTGATTCTCTGCCGCAATCAATTCTTTATGGACGTCTTTGTATTGCATTTGTTTGAGGGATCGTAAGTCTTCTAAAATCGTTTGACGTTGCTCCGTCATCGTTTCCGCAACAGCCGTTGCTTTTACTAAGTCGCCTTCTTCATAGATGACGAGCACGCGATCGGCTTCTTTTTCCCAAATGGCATCTCGATCAAGCAAATCGAGAACCGAACTCGGGGTATCCGGATCATTGATGACAGACTGCTTTAATTCTCGGGCTTGTTGAGACATGCTGTAGTACATCTCTAAAAAGTGGCGGTCTTCATAAGCAAGTAGACCACGGATGGCATTGGCGCGCTCGACATTATAATACATAATATCTTCAATCGCTTCATAAGAGTCGAGTTGTTCACCTTGTATGATTTCTAAGCGTTCGTTTGTTTCTTTCAATTGAAAAATGAATATCCCGATAATTGAAATCGATAAAATGGACAGACTGATCCAAAGTAAAATCCACTTTCGTTGCGACATCATATCCCTCCTTCCTTCTACATCGTACATGATTTTGTGTGAAACAGCAGAAAATATTTTTTTGAAAAAGGAAAAATCGGGGAAATGTATAATCAAGTAATGTAGTGTCTCTTTACCGAAGGGAACAATTAGATGCATAAGGAGAGTCAATATGTCAGAGAACTCATCGTTACACAAGCTGTATCAGGTGTTAGAAGACAAGCGTACAGATCTTACTTATGAGATTCCAAGCCTTTGGAATCGCATGCGTTTCACTTCCGAACCGGTCCGTAACGGGGTCGAACGAGTCAATCCGTATGACTTTTTAAAAGAAACGATTGAAAAAACGATTTTCCCATATGCGACAGAGAACCGGGATTATCGCACGTCCATCGCGCTTGCGGATGGGCATTTACAAACTGGTGGCGATTGGATTAAACGAGCTTCAGTCTATTCCATGCAAGTACGGACCTCGACTTCTTGGGATCATGACGGATCGGGTTACGTGGAGATGGAGAACACGTTTGGAATGAAAGACACAGGTACTTTTGTGAAAACGCTTGCGCTCATTCCGCATCTTCTCTACATGGGAATCGACACCTTATTCCTTTTACCGATTTCGCAACATAGTCATAAAAATAAGAAAGGAGAATTTGGCTCTCCTTATGCCGTTCAAGATTTCTTTGCCATCGATGAAGAGTTGAAAGAGACGTTGACGGGTGACGCGATGACTGTCGAAGAAGAGTTTGCCGCCTTCGTGGAAGCTTGCCATATGGTAGGGATTCGTGTCGTCATCGATGTCATTCCTCGAACATGTGCCCGTGATAACCGATTGATCCTTGAAAATCCAGAATGGTTTTATTGGATTCCATTGACGGAGGTCGATTATTATCATCCGCCATACGTGCCTGGTATCGGAGAAAATGTAAAGCCGGAATTTGCTTTCTTGCCGATGGTGTATAACTCGGAGGACGTTTGGCAGCATTTACGTCGATTCTCCATGGCGCCGAACTTGGTTGACGGTGAAAAGTGGAATCGGGTCCGGGAGTTTTTACTTGAACATCCAGAAGAGAACGTATTGGCGATGATTGAGCAGGAGTTCGGGCTGACGACAGCGCCAGCTTTCTCAGATTGTATCAACGACCCACAACCCCCGTGGTCAGACGTGACGTATTTCCGTCTCTTCCTTGACCATCCACTTGCATCAGCACCATATGTCAATGATGCAGGAGTGGCGCCGTATATTCTATTTGATTCAATCAAGTCCAATCAATTCCGGGGAAATGAAGTGAACGAGCCGCTCTGGGAGATGCTTGCTGACATCATCCCACACTACCAGCGGGAATATGGGATCGACGGAGCTCGAATCGATATGGGACATGCCCTTCCAGTCGATTTAGCGCAACGGATTTTAGAACAACCTCGTGCCATTGATTCCAATTTCAGCTTTATTGCGGAAGAGTTGATTGAGTCTGGGGCTTGGGCGGCTAAGGACGCAGGCTATAATATGATCATCGGATATGGATTCTATAAAGAACCACGATTCCAAACGCATGAAACCCATCAATTTTTATATGATTCACGTTTTTTGCCTCTTCCAGTGTTCGCCTCAGGTGAAACAGCTGATACAAGGCGTCTTGCTACACGCGATGGAGGTCGACAGGCGAGCCGATTGTTGACGGTATTGAACGGATTTATGCCAAACGGGGTTCCGATGACGAACTCTGGGCTAGAGTTATATGAGACGCAACCGATGAACACCGGGCTAGACTGTCGTCCTGAAGAAGCCTATCAGCTCTTCCCGACGGACCCTTATTTCGGCAAACTTGCATTTTTTGATGCGTATCAATTCCATTGGGATCATCCGGAACGGGATGAGATGATTGAAGTGATGCATCAAGTGGCTGAAATTCGTCGTCGATGGTTAGACGTACTCGTTGACCCGAATCACTTTGAGCCGCTGATCTTAAACGAGCCGTTCGCACCGTTCATTGGATTCGCTTGGTTACGTCCAGAGACGAATGATACGCTACTTGTCGTGGCGAATACGAACATGGTTGACTCGTTGCGAGGAGTCGTCGCGCTTGATGGGGTACGACGTCGAAATTGGAATGCGAGTCGTTTTGCGGAAATGATTTATTCACCATATACATGGCCATATGCCGAGCATTCGTTTGATGAAAATTGGAATCTCCTCGTCGATTTGAAGCCGGGAGAAGTGAAAGTGTATGAGATGAGATGAAAAAACGCCTTGGACCGAAATGCGGTTCAAGGCGTTGTATTTTTCATGTAGTAAATAATAAACTCGTCAAGCGGCATCGGTTTCGCATAACGATAACCTTGCATCGAATCGCATCCGATTTTACGGAGGAAGTTTTCCTGATATTCGGTTTCGACACCTTCGGCAACGAGCGCCATTCCGAGTTGTCGTGCCATGGCGACGATGGTCGTCGTGACCATTTGATATTCACGGTTCTCTTCGAGTTGCATCGTGAACTCTCGAGGAATTTTCAATTCATCGATCGGATATCGTACGAGATAAGCGAGCGAACTGTAACCTGTCCCGAAATCATCAATGGAAAGCTTAATACCGAGTGCTTTTAACTCTAAGATGCGATTTAATACGCGATCCGAGTGATGTGCGGCAACAGTTTCCGTCAATTCAAAGTTGAGTCGTGACGGCTCAATCGGGAACCGTTCGAATAGCGTTTTTAGATAGTCAATCAAGTGTTCGTCAAAAAGCTGTCGGACGGACAAGTTGACCGAGAGTTTCGGTAAGTGAATGTCCCCTTGTTCAAATATGTGGATTAACTGGAATGTCTCATGAATCATCCAGCGGCCTAAATCCTGAATGTGACCCGTTTCTTCGGCAATCGGGATAAATTGGCTAGGTGGTATGAACGTTCCGTTATGTTGCCAACGCATCAATGCTTCCGCACCGATGACGGCTTTCGTCGAGGCGTCAACTTGAGGTTGAAGGAAAAGGGAGATCTCTCCTTTTTCAAGAGCGGTTTCAAGACCTTCCATCAATACTTTCCGTTCCTCTTTGTCCTCGCGTAACCCCGGTTCAAACATGACCGTTTCGTCACGTCCTTTATCCTTCGCACGGTACATGGCCAAGTCGGCATTGGATAGTAAATGTTTTAATTTCTTCCCGTGCTCCGGGAAACGTACGATCCCGATCGAAGCGTGCACTTCAACGAGTGTTCCCGCCATGTAGTATGGTGGGCGATAGACGAGCCGTCGCAATCGTTCCGTCAACATTTCGTCGTCTCCATGTTCCGCGACGACGATAAATTCATCACCACCGAGTCGTCCTGCATATTCGTTCGGTAAGAGTGCGGTACGCAGTCGTTTTCCGATGTGCTGGAGAAGTTCGTCTCCCATATGATGTCCGAATTGGTCGTTAATCTCTTTGAATCCGTCCAAATCGGAGAACATGAGCGTGAACGTACGACCTTCTTCCATTAATCGCTCGATCTGTTCTTGAAGTGCATAGCGATTATGAAGACCGGTCAGACTGTCGAATTTTGCTTGATACAGGATTTGCTCTTGTTGCTCAATCATCTGAGTGATGTCTTTCGCAATCGCATAAATCCCCTCAACTTCTCCATCGATAATCATTGGTACGTTGACGAGTTGCCAGACACGTGTCTCGCCTTCGTCCGTCATCACGCGTACGTCGATCGTTCGCGGTCGACCGTTCGTCAATTCTTGAAGAATGATGGTGTAAGGGGCACGGTCTTTCGTTTCGATGATATCGAGAATGTTTGAGCCGAGTAATGTTTCTGTCGTCAGTCCTAGAATCGAACTGCCAGCCTCATTGACCGATAATACTTCACCGTGTAAATCGAATAAGAAAATCGGCTCTGAGTGGTAGGCGAACAGCGAGCGATACTGTTGCTCACGAATCTCCAGTTCATGAGCTTTCGTTGACACGGCAACCTCTAAATCTGTATTCACCGTATGAAGACGATGGCTGATGAGTGCATTCTGCTTCGACACGACAAACTGACGAATGAGTAACAACAGTACGGCATTCGCAATCATCGAGTCGAGCACGGATGAACCGAGCAAGCGATCAGAGGCCAGAATGAACATCATCACGACCACGCTATACAATACATAATCCATGATCGAATCGTAGGCGAGTGCGTCTTCTGATAAATCATCGACCCAGTAGCTGATGGAGATCGTTAAAATACTACTGATTTGGACGATGTGTATCAAGTCGTGGGTAATGCCCGAAAATACAAATAATGTGTTGGTGATCGAAGCGACTGTGAAACCGAGTATACCGACGAGTAACAAAATCCGGAATTGTTGACCGGTCGAGACGACCCGATTTAAATAAAGGAATCCAAGCATCATGTACAGACTGATGAGTAACATTTGTTCTTCAAATCCACTCAAATGGGAAACAAGGGTAACGTCTTGGGTGGTATAAAACCAAATATGTAGACCACCAATCACAATAAAACTAAACAAGGCGAACAAATCAAACGTGCGTAGTTTTAATGTACGAATCTCAATCGATTGCGTGATCACAATAAGAGCCATGATTAAATAAAAGAAATTTTGTAGGAAAAGTAACGATTGCGTATAATCATCATTCGTATGATAATGCATCAGCAAATAGAGCGTGAAACATACGTTTCCTAAACTGATCAACGTGTGGATGAAACGCCGCATTCCTTTATATTTAAAGATTGCTGATCCACTAAACAAAATCGCCGTACTTGAGATGACGAGGTAATAAATAAGTAACGTCATATTTCGTAAATCATGTGGAGTTAAAAATAAAAATAAAAGTCCGGTAGAAAAAGTTCCGATCAAAATTGCCGGAACGTATTGGCGCAACGAGTAAACAGACAACTCATGCACCTCCTTCTGTATATGTATGGGGCTCTTATTTATTATCGGAACGGATGAACGAAGATTACACAAAAAATCGACAACAATCTATATTGTTGTCGAAAATTTTAGATTTAAAGTGTATACGAGTGTTCTTTAAAGTTCCCGACGACCGAATCGATTTCAGATACAGTGACAAATGCCTCAGAATCAATGTCAGATACGATTTGTCGAAGTTTAGGAATTTCATTGTTTTGAACAACAACGTACAGCATTTTTTTCGAGTCGTTCGAATATCCGCCTGTCGCATCCATGATGGTGACACCACGTTTTAAGTTCTGCTTGATGACCAAATTGATTTCATCTGCTTTTTTGCAAATGATGAAACATTGCTTTTGAGCGGAGAAGAACTTATGAATTGTGAGCAACGTGCGTGACCGGACAAAACTTAACACAAGAGCATACATAACGGCTTTGATATCAAAGACGATGAACACCAACACATAAACAATGATGTCCTGTGTCAAAAATATTTTTGGTAACGATAAGTTTCGGTTATTCATATAGATTACTTTTCCTAAAATATCGAGTCCGCCAGTAGAGGCTCCTGCGAATAGGAGAAGGGCGAGTCCAAGTCCTGAAACAATCCCGCTAAATACCGAAGCGACAAGCGGATCGTCGAGTGGGGTCGGTGGAATCAGGATGGGCAAGCTATCAATGAGAATCGAGGACAGCACGACGACAATCCCCGTCATCATAATGAAGCGGCGCCCTAAATATTTTAACCCTAAGATGAAAAGCGGGATGTTGAGGACGAGTTGGGTCATCCCGATCGGTGTACCGAAGAGTTCATTCGAAATCAAGGTGATCCCGACAATTCCACCTGAGCCGATTTCATTAGGTTTTAGCAGTAAGCTGACAAAGACAGACTGAAGGATTGTCCCGGCAATGATGAATAGTACCGTTTCGAGGGCAACCCGTTTTCGAGTTTTTGCATACATAGGTAATGGCTAGGCCTTACGCCTCCTTTAAGAAAGTCTTCTGCTAGCGTACTGCTACTCGTGAATCATTTCAAGTCATAATTCGTTATGAAAGCGGTCGATGTCACTTGCTAATTGCTCATGTACATAATCGATGACTTGGGCATCGTCAAATAGACCAAGTGGGACATCGTCAGGAATCGCATCGAACGGTGAAACAAAATACAAAATCGCTGCCACGAGTTCTTCTTGCTTGTCGGGTTGCATGTCGAATTGGTTGTTATATAATGCGCGCAACATGTTCAACATTTGTTTCATCTGAAAGTAGAGAGTAAGTTCTTCCTCACGTTCGATATTGCTGATTTCGTTGGACGCCACATCCACCGTGACTTTTGCGAGCGCACGCTCACCTTGAACGAGCAAGTCACCGAGTTGTTCACGGTCGTGGACGTCTTCTTTCGCCTGTTTTAAAAAATGTGTGTATGTTGTTTTCCAATCTGCCATGTGTATTCCTCCTTCATTCTTCAATTACTAATATGCCCGTTTTTGCGCATTGGTTGCAACTTTTCCTGAAATTTAAGAAAATAAAGATAACTGAAAAGGAGGAACGATACATATGTCTATGATTTCTATGCCGACAGAGGCAGATTTTGCACGCTATGCAGAACTAGCGGTGAAAAAAGGGGTAAACATTCAACCGGGTCAACAGTTAGAAGTACGTGCTGATATCAGTCAGGCGCCACTTGTCCGTCACGTGGTGAAAGCTGCGTATGCGGCAGGAGCGAAACAAGTATTCGTCAACTGGAGTGATGAAGAAACGTCAAAAATTCGCTTTTTCGATGCGCCGGCAGATTCGTTTAAAGAGTTCCCGGATTGGCTCAAGGCACGCTTTGAGCAATTGGCTGAAGAAAAAACAGCATTTTTGTCTATCGTGAGTGATGACCCGGATGCCTTGAATGGTGTCGAGTCGTCACGAATCTCAGATGCGAACCGTTCTGCAGGACAAGCGCTTGCGAAATGGCGTCAATACGTGATGAGTGACAATGTCAGTTGGTCAATCGTTGCAGGCGCTTCAGATGCATGGGCACAAAAAGTATTTCCAGATCGGGAAGATGCGGTTGCAGCGCTTTGGCAGGCCATCTTTGCGGCAACGCGTATGGATCAAGAAGATGTCGTCGTGGCATGGGACGAACACGATCATTCACTCCGTAGTCGCGCGAAACTGTTAACAGAGAAAAAGTATGCGAAATTACATTACAGCGCGCCAGGAACAGAGCTCACAATCGGCCTTCCGAAAAAGCATGTATTCCTCGGTGGTGGCGGTCCGAACGCGGACGGAATCGACTTCATTGCAAACATGCCGACTGAAGAAGTGTTCACACTTGCAGATAAAGATTCTGTCGAGGGGCACGTGTCGAGCACAAAACCACTCAGCTATAGCGGAAACTTGATTGATGAGTTTACCCTTTGGTTTGAGGGCGGCAAAGTCGTCAAAGCAGAAGCGAAAAAAGGGCAAGCGGCTCTTGATGAATTGTTGAACATGGATGAAGGGGCACGCCGCATCGGTGAAGTGGCACTCGTTCCAGATGATTCTCCAATCTCGAATTCAGGTCTTCTCTTCTACAACACATTGTTTGACGAAAATGCATCATGCCACTTGGCATTAGGTCGTGCTTACTCGACATGTCTTGAAGGTGGTCCTTCGATGTCGCAAGAGGAACTTGCGGCAAATGGGGCGAACGACTCGATGACACACGTTGACTTTATGATTGGGTCAGCTGAAATGAATATCGATGGAGAACGGGAAGACGGCACGCGCGAAGCAATCATGCGTGACGGAAACTGGGTGATCTAAACGAAAGAGCGAATTCCGATTTCTTCGGAATTCGCTCTTTTCATGTGATGTCGTATAAATAGCGAAGAGCGTGAGGCAAGCGGCGACGCCATGCTGATTCGTGATGAATCGCATCCGGTTCCACTTCATATCGGAAGGCGACGCCTTTTTTTGCGATTGCTTCAATCAGTTTTGCATTCGTGAACAAGTAATCGCTCGCTGTGATTGGTCCGCTCTCTTCGTTTGTGCCGATATCCATATACAGTTTTCCTCTAAGTTCCCCTTGTTGCAACGCTTGGATTAACGGCTCAAGGTTCGCCCAAGCTGCGGTGGAAAGAGCACCAATCTTTTTGACGGAAGGATAAGTCGCCATCATATATAAAGCGATGACGCCACCCATCGAACTCCCCATGACACCGACATCCTCTGGGTCTGTCGCATACTCTTTGTCGATTCGTGGTTTCAACTCTTGCATGATCCAGTCCGTGTATATGCGTCCTCGACCACCCAGTGTCGGACGTGTTTTCGCAAGATCGGGTCCGATACGACGATATAACATCTCATCTTCTTCATATGAATATTCGTCATATCGGTCGAGCCAGTTCGATGCGCTCGCGATGGCGACGACCATGAGGGGGAGTCGGAGTGTATCGATGCAACGGTCGATTTCCCATCCTTCTCCATATGTAGCCGTGCTTCCTGAGAATACATTTTGCCCATCATGCATATAAAGGACGGGTAAACGGGTGTCGACATCGACCCAGTCGGGCCGAAACACGCGGACAATCCGTTTTTGACCACGCACCTTCTCCGTCGGAATCGTCACGTTCAATTGTTCAATCATCTTTCCTCACCTCTTTCACCTTGTATTGTGGAGAATCATCATTCAAAATACAACTAGATTCCTTGACTACCTACCGTTCGTTAGGTAAAGTGTGAGGCAAGGAGAGTGAATGACGTGAATACAAAAGAAAAAATCATGCAATCTGCACGCACTCGATTCGCACGTGAAGGATATGAAGGAGTATCACTCGCAGCCGTTGCGGAGGATGTCGGAATCCGTAAGGCCTCTTTATATGCCCATATCGATGGGAAAGAGCAATTGTTTAAGCAAGTTGTGACGGATATGGCGAATCGTTACGAAGAAGCATGGCGGGAAACATGTGAGGGTACCGAAGACCGACCACCTTTAGAACGGATCGAGTCGATCGTTCGTACACTCACGTCATTTTTTAGTGATCATGAGACGTGGATGTTAACGAAGCGGATGCTACTCGTGCCACCACCGGGATTTCGGGAGTATATTGAGGAAGTGATTGGAGAAGTAGAGGCGGAATTAAAACAGTTTGAACAAGAACAGTTTCGTCTCGCGATGGAGCGTGGAGATTTGCCATTGCAACCACTCGACGAACTCTATGCGGCGTACTATTGCTTTTTAGATGGGGCTCTTTTGTCTCTATTCACATTTGAAGATGATCGGGAGATGCGACAACTCGCAGCGTTCCGCGTTTTTAAGAAAGGGGTGGGCTGGCGTGAGTAAAGAAAAAGGGGCATGGGTCTCCCTCCTGTTTGCAGGACTACTCGAAATCGTGTGGGCGACGACGATGAAGTTGTCAGAAGGATTCACGGTTCTCGGTCCGACATTGTGGACGATTGGCCTCTTAATCATTAGTTTTGGATTATTGGCGAAGGCATTTCGCGTTTTACCGGCAGGGACGGGGTATGCCGTGTTCACGGGAATTGGAGCAGTCGGGACGGTGATTGTCGGAGCCTTCTTATTTGAAGAAGGGATCAGCGGTTGGAAATTTTTACTTGTGACGACGTTGATCATCGGAATCATCGGATTGAAACAAGTGACAGGAGGCGAAGAAGCATGAGTTGGGTTTACTTGATTGGCGCCGGAATCGCTGAAATGACAGCCGTATTTTTTATGGGGAAATCAAAAGGATATCAAATCGTAAGATGGTCGATTGCATCCGTCCTATCCTTTTCGCTCAGCTTTTATTGGCTATCAAAGTCGCTTGAAGGTATCCCACTCAGTCTAGCTTATTCCATTTGGGTCGGGATTGGAGCGGCAGGCGGTGTCATATTAGGCATGCTTTATTTGAACGAATCGAAAAGTCGCTGGCGGATCTTTTATTTAATCTTGATTATCGGAAGTGTGATCGGATTAAAAGTTGTAGCGTGAAGGGTTGAAACAATCTGAAAAAGGGAATTAATTAGTTCAGATTACGAGATGGATGAATGAAAGGGGCGGAAAACGATGCATCTTGTCGAGTTGCAATCCGAACGTTTGCGGTTTGAACCGTATACGATTTCTGATTTCTATTTTGTTAAATCGCTTCTCCAAGATCCTCGGGTGATGCGTTTCATCAGTCCGGACGGGAGACCATATACGGATGAACAGACAATCGAATGGTTCGAACGGCAATTGGCACGTTACGAGACTGGGCGTCAAACGGGGCTATTGAAACTGATGACGTTTGACAGTGATGAACCGATTGGTCATGCCGGTACACTGTTGCATGAATTGGACGGGAAAATTGAATTAGAAGTGGGATATTGGTTGACACCGAAGCATTGGCATATGGGATATGGACGAGAAGCTGCCGCACGATTGATGCAGCATGCTTTTACCGAGGGAGAGAAGGAAATTATCTCGCTCATTCATCCGGAAAACGTTCCGTCTCAGCGTGTCGCCAAAGCGAACGGTCTTCATTGGGACCGCGACACGTTATATCAAAACATGCTCGTATCCGTTTATGCGGGTGATCTGGAACGATTATGCCGACATATCGATCGCCAACAAATGACGCGATAAAATAGTTTTAAAAAAGATGAAAAAAATTGTTGCCAACTCAATAGTTTCTTGATATATTAATAGTGTCCTTAAGAGAGGACACGACCTGATTCTGTAGCTCAGCTGGGAGAGCGCTACCTTGACAGGGTAGAGGTCGCTGGTTCGAGCCCAGTCAGAATCACTTGGGTGCCAAACCCTCGAGAAACCCACCGGAACATGGGTTTCCGCGAAGCCACTTCTTGCGAGAAGTGGCTCTTTTTTTGTATGTTGACATCAAACGAAAGCAATTGGTATATTCCTTAACATACATAACGAAACGGGGAATGTTGCATGGTGCTAACGGGAACGCTCGTCAATGCCGGATTAATCGTCATCGGGGCATTGTTAGGTCTTTTATTTCATCGTATTCCAGAGCGGATGAAAGAGACGGTGACAGCCGCAATCGGACTTGCAGTTATCTTGCTTGGCATTCAGATGGGAATGAAAAGTGAAAACTTCTTGATTGTCATCGGAAGTCTTGTCGTCGGGTCTGCGCTCGGGGAGTGGTGGAAGTTAGATGAATTGTTGAATGAAGTTGGTTATCGCCTGGAGCGGCGTCTTGGGAGTCAATCGAGTGTAGCGGAAGGGTTTGTGACGGCCACGCTCATCTTTGTGATTGGAGCGATGGCGATTATTGGCGCACTTGACAGTGGGTTACGGGGCGACCACGATGTATTGTATACAAAAGGCTTGATTGATGGTTTTACAGCCCTCGTGTTAAGTTCGACACTTGGAATCGGTGTGATGTTTTCAGCTGTACCTGTACTCATCTATCAAGGCGGAATCGCACTACTCGCCATTCAAATCATGAAATTCATTCCAGAGTCGCTTATGGACAGCTTTATTTTAGAGATGACCGCGACCGGTGGGGTAATGATTGTGGCGATTGGCTTGAACTTGGTTGGTATTACAAAAATACGAGTGGCTAACTTATTGCCTGGCATTCTCGTGGTCGCGATGATTGTCACAACGATCCATATGCTATAAAGAAAAAAGACTGAATTCGATTCAGTCTTTTTTCGTGGTTGAATGCAAAGCTGAAGGCTCTTTTTGTAGAGCTTCCGCAATGATTTTATCCCAATCGGCTGCGTCGCATGCCGTTGTACAGGTCGGTTCAATTTCACATGTTGCACATTTCCCGCCTTTTGCTTTACGTGTGTAGCGGTAAAGTGAAAATGCGGCATATCCAAAAACAATGAATCCGATGAGTAGGTCAAAGAATGACATGATCTTCCTCCTTACGCAAATCCGAATAAGCGACCAACTTGATAAATGATCAGCGACACGACATAGGCAACGCCAAGACCATATAAACTGGCGAACCACGTCAACTTGGCACTACCAACTTCTCGCCGGATGACAGCGACTGTCGCCAGACAAGGGACATATAGCAAAACGAATGCCATGAAGCTATAGGCGCTAAGCGGGGTAAAGATGGGCAATAGCGACTCCGATAAATCTGATTCGCCGACCGCATAGATGATTGCCATCGTAGACACGACAACTTCTTTTGCCAAGAATCCGGTAATGAGCGAGGCGCCTGCTTGCCAAGTTCCAAATCCGAGAGGGATGAGTACTGTCGCAATCAATCCACCGATCAGGGCCAAGAAGCTCTCGTTCATCGGTACATCAAAGCCATTTGGACCTGAATAGGCAAGTAGCCAGATGAACACAGAACCACCAAAAATAAATGTACCTGCTTTTCGAACGAATCCTTTGGCTTTTTGCCAAGTGCTACGCCACAACGTTAGTCCTTGGGGGACACGATATGGGGGTTGTTCGACGATGAATAAGCTTGTCTGATCTTCAGCGGCTAGTGCCTTCGTAAAGATTTTTGCGGCAATCAAGGCAAGGAAAATTCCGAGCATGTAAAGTGAGAGAACGACGAGCGCTTGATGAGTGGCAAAGAAACTTGCCGCAAACACAGCGTAAATCGGAAGTCGGGCCGAACAAGACATGAACGGTGAGATGAAGATGGTAACAAGACGTTCTCGTTCCTCTTCCACCGTTCTGGCAGCCATGATTCCAGGGACGTTACATCCGAACCCGATAATCATCGGGATGAAGCTTTTTCCGTTCAGCCCTACGAGTTGCATGAAACGGTCCATCACGATGGCGACCCGAGCCATATATCCTGAGTCTTCCAGAAATGAAATGAAGAAAAAGAGTACAAAGATTTGTGGGACGAAAACCAATACGCCCCCGACACCTGCAATGACACCGTCTACGAGAAGGGCTTGAATGAATGGAGAAGCGCCTACAGCCTCTAACATCCAAACCGCTCCTGATGTGATCGGACCAGACAAAAGTTCATCTAACGCATCGGAGAGCGGTGCACCAACCCAGTTGAATGTCACATGAAACAGTGCATATAGGACCCCGAAGAAGATGGGCAAACCTAAAATGGGATGTGTCACGATGGCATCAATACGATCGGTCATCGTCACGTGCTGTGCATTTTGATTTTCAATGACTTGGTGTCGAATCTGTTTCGCCCAATCGCGACGACGCTCAGTGATATGTGCGTGTGCAAAGCGTCCGAGAGTGGCTTCGAGATGCTTACGAACGGTGACGACATCCGGGAAGGACGTCTCTAAATGGTCAACGATGATTCGATTCCCAGCCAAGTATTGAATCGCAATCCAACGATCTGTTCTCGAAAGGCCGGTTAAACGAAGGATCTGTGTAATCGCTTCTTCTGTTTCAAGACCATAGTTCAACTCGAACGGTTGACGTTTTTCCATTTGGATCGATGAGAGCAAGACATCACATCCATCTCCCGTTCGTGCCGTAATAGGGAAGACATCTACTTGAAGGAGTGTTTTTAATTTGTCGAGATCAACATGCATCCCACGGCTTTCTGCTACGTCAACCATGTTCAAGCCGATTTGAAGCGGACGCCCCATCTCTAAAAGTTGTAGCGTGAGTTGTAAGTTTCGTTCTAGCTGCGAGGCATCGACGATGTTAATCATCCCGTCAAACGGTTCGTGAAGTAGGAAGCGAGAAACAATGGCCTCGTCTGCTGAGAGCGGGTCTAGGTCGTATACACCGGGCAAATCGATGAGCTGTCCAACTTTCCCGTGCAACTGACCAACTTTTTGTTCGATTGTGACGCCTGCCCAGTTCCCGACGTGGGCGAACGAGCCTGTCAATCGATTAAATAATGAGGTTTTTCCTGTATTTGGGTTGCCAATCAATGCGATTCGTTGATTCATGGCACAATCACTCCGATTTTTTCGGCATCTGATCTTCGGATGGCGATAATTTGTTGATGATCTACTTGTTCAATTGTGAGCGGTCCTGAAAAAATAGCTTTTCGTTTTACTCGTACCGAACACCCCTCATAAAACCCAAGTGAAATCATTCGGCGACGCAAGCGATCATCAACTTTAGTCAAATCAGATAGAATGACGGTTTGATTCAACGTGATATGACGTAATCGATTCATAATACCCTTCCTATCTTTTGATAACGATTCTCATTCGCTATCGTATCACGTTCACTGAAAAAGTGAAATATTGTTCATGTAAAAAGTTATATTTGATAATGAATAAGGTCGAGTGAACATAAAAAAAGCGTAAACGAATATCGTTTACGCCTCTTCGATCGTTTCATGCTCTTCTTTAGCGCTCTCACGTAAGGCTGAAGCCATCACGTCGGCAAGGTTACGTTCACGCAGTACGCCGACTCCTCGGTCTGTCGGTCCACCTGGAGCAGCCACGTCAGCAATCAGGTCCTTCGTTGCGCGTGTCTCGTGTGAAAGTAACTCAGCTGAGCCTTTCATCGCTTGAGCGACAATTTGACGAGCCGTCGCCTCATCATATCCCACATCGGTCAAGACCGGTGTCATCGCACCGACAATCTCATAAAAGAAGGCCGGGCTACAACCTGCTGCTGCCATGAAGGCAGACATCGTTTTCGCATCGGTGACGGCCGTTCGACCAACTCGTTCAAAGAGAGCAGTCGCTTTCTTTCGATCCGCCTCGTCCGTCTCGGGTCCAAACCATAATCCTGTCATTCCGCTACGATAGGCGACAGGAGTATTCGGCATCGCACATACGGCAGGGAGACCAGAAGTCTCTTCTAACTGACTTGGTTCGATGTGGGCCGCAACAGACAGGAGTAATGGGGTCGTCCATTCTTTCGATTCCACGTACGGAATGACGCCATCCGGTTGCATGGCAAGTACAACGATGTCATAGTCGTTGACGTCTTCTTCTTCGACGATTTGAACACCGAGTTCACTTTGCAATGCGAGTAACCGTTCCCGGTCACTACGGTTCGTCATTGTGATCTGTGTTGGTTCGATTCCAGAGTCAATCCACCCTCGAACGAGCGCCTCACTCATCGATCCTGCACCGACCATTAATAATTGATTCATCATTCGTCACCTCTTCTTTTCGATTCGGTCAATAGTTATGTTGACTATCATAACAAACCTGCTCTCGAATATCGCCCATCTTGCTCATATGTAAGGAGATGGAAAAGGATTTGTCACATGAATCGATGAACATGACAAACATTTCAAATCGCGTTATGATGGCTCTAATTCAAAAGAGTGAGGCGAATTTGAGTGAAACGTGTACTCGTAAAAGGAATTCAAGGTTATCAACGTTTTATTTCACCGTTAAAACCACCAACATGCCGATTTTATCCGAGCTGTTCACATTACGGGATTGAAGCGATTGAAAAGCATGGAGCCATCAAAGGGAGCTATTTAACCGCACGTCGGCTTATTCGGTGTCAACCGTTCCATCCAGGTGGCCTAGATTATGTACCGGATACATTCGATTGGAAAGCGCCTTTGCAACGAGAAAAACCAGAGTCGCAGCGAGACGATTAAGTTCGTCTCGCTGTTTTTATACAGAAGATTTATTTGATTATTGTTTTAGTACAATACTTTTGCATTGTTCTAAGTATTCTGAAAAAATAGAAGCGTACACTATTCTTCGGGGAAGGGGATACTTTATTATGGGGCAATCATTTAGTGAATGGGTGAGTACGGCATCCAACTTTGTATGGGGACCACCGCTCTTGATTTTGCTTGTGGGGACAGGCATTTACTTGACGGTGCGTCTAGGTGGGATTCAAGTTACTAAATTACCGTATGCATTGAAATTGGCGTTCTCAAAAAACCAAGATCAATCTTCGAGAGGGGACATCAGTCACTTCCAAGCCCTCATGACCGCCCTTGCGGCAACCGTCGGTACGGGGAACATCGTCGGGGTGTCGACAGCGGTTGTATTAGGAGGTCCGGGTGCGATCGTCTGGATGTGGGTCTCTGGATTCTTTGGGATGGCGACAAAGTATGCGGAAGCGGTCCTTGCCGTCAAATATCGGGTGACCGATGAACGAGGTCAGATGGCCGGTGGGCCGATGTACTATCTAGAACGAGGATTGAATCAGCGCTGGTTAGCGGTCGCTTTTGCGGCATTCGCATCCATTGCGGCGTTTGGTATCGGAAACGGGGTTCAGACAAACTCCGTCGCATTGGCGCTTAAAACGACATTCGACGTACCATTATACATATCAGGGATCCTCATTATGATTTTTACGGGTGCCGTCATCTTAGGAGGCGTTCGATCTATAGGGAAAGTGGTCAGTTACTTTGTACCTGTTATGATCGCCTTCTACTTAGGTAGCGGTTTAGTCATCATGATTATGAACTACTCATTGATTCCGGATGCGTTCTCACTCATCTTTAGCAGTACGTTCAGTGCGGAAGCTATCGGTGGGGGGGCAATTGGGGCTGCAATCCGTTATGGCGTCGCACGCGGTGTGTTTTCGAACGAAGCGGGTCTCGGCTCTGCCCCGATCGCTGCAGCAGCAGCGAAAACGGACATGCCGGGTCGTCAGGCACTCGTCTCGATGACACAAGTCTTCTTAGATACGCTTGTCGTCTGTTCGGTGACAGGATTGACACTCGTCATGGGTGGCCAAATCGGTACGGGATTAGAAGGGGTTGAATTGACTTCGGCTACATTCGAATTATTCCTCGGTCCTGCGGGGGGATATATTGTCACCATTGGCCTTGTTTTATTCGCCTATTCGACAGTGCTCGGTTGGTCTTATTACGGGGAACGCTCGATTCATTACTTATTTGGGCAGAAGTCAATCATTCCATATCGGATTGCCTTTGTCCTTGTGGCGGGGCTAGGTGCCATGACGACCAATCTGAACTTAGTTTGGGCACTGTCCGATGTCTTTAACGGTCTGATGGCCATCCCGAACTTGATTGGTCTTCTCTTCTTGTCAGGTGTCGTCATCGCGGAAACGAAACGCTTCAATCAACAACTTGAAATTGAAAATCGAAAAGTGTCTTAAATGATCAGACGCCAGCCTCATGAATCCGAGGGTGGCGTCTTTTGTTTTGCTTCTAATTCATCGAGCCGTGCTTTTTGTAAGTGGTCGAATACCTTTGTGATAAAGCCGACCATGATACCGACACCCGTGATGACATAGCCGATTGTGAAGATTTTCCCGATGTCGGTCTGCGGTGCAAAATCACCATACCCGATCGTCGTTAATGTGATGACACTAAAATAGAGTGCATCTAACCATCGCATCGCCTCGAATCGTGTATAAAAAAGTGTGCCGGACAGAATGGTGAGAAAGGCGAGGCTGAATAACACTTGGAACTCAGGGTCACGCAGTCCGCGCCAAATACCTCGTACGATTCGACGTAAAGTCAGTAAGAACGGTAGCATATCACTCGCTCCTTTCGATATTAGGTTTGTTCGCTAACAACAGGGGAACATCCTTTGTAGTTCGAAAAAAGAGAAAGGGTGAGATAGATGGCAAAAGTCATACCGAAGCAAGAAGGACTCGACCATAGTGTCGATTTTTTACGAGAGGGATATTTGTTCGTCGCCAATCGACGGAAGAGCTTTCAATCCGACATCTTTGAGACGCGCCTGCTCGGGGAGCGTGTGATTTGTCTTGGGGGAGAGGACGCAGCTGCCTTGTTTTATGATGCGGACAAATTTACACGTCAGGATGCCGCGCCGAAGCGTCTTCTCAAAACACTATTCGGGGAAGATGGGGTGCAAACATTGAATGGGGCGGCACATACGCTCAGGAAACGTATGTTCATGTCCTTGATGACAAAAGAGAACATCGATCGTCTGCTTCGGCTGACGGACCGTGAATGGAGACGAATCCGACATGCTGAAGAAGAAATCGTTTTGTATGACGAGGCGCAACAGGTATTGATGAAAGCTGTCTGTGAGTGGGCTGGAGTTCCACTTGAGCGAGACGAAGTAGCGAAGCGGACCGATGAAATGAGATTGTTATTTGAATCGGGTACCTCCCTAGGTCCGACGTATGTGCAAGGTCGGAAAGCACGAAGTTCCGCTGAAGCGTGGATTCGACAAATGGTCAAAGAAGTACGGTCAAATCGATTGTTACCGAATAAACAGACGGCACTTTATGAATTTTCGTGGCATCGTGATGAATCTGGTGAGCTGTTGCCTGAAGAAGTAGTGGCTGTTGAAGTGTTAAACATTTTGCGACCGACTGTTGCCATCTCGGTCTATGTCCTCTTTACGGTCTTAGCGCTTCATCAATTCCCTAAAGAAAGAGAACGAGTAGGGCAAGGACAGATTTCAAAAACGGCCTTTGTCCAAGAAGTGAGACGTTTCTATCCATTCTTTCCGGTTGCGGCAGCTCGGGTCGACACCGATTTTGAATGGGACGGATACGCGTTTACTGAAGGAACGCTGACGCTCCTTGATCTCTATGGAACAAACCACGACTCCTCGATTTGGACAGAACCCGATCAATTTGATCCTGCTCGTTTTATGGACTGGAAGGAGAGTCCGTTCAATTTTATCCCGCAAGGAGGGGGAGATGTAGATTTTGGACATCGTTGTGCAGGGGAGCACGTGACGATTGCAATCCTCGAACAAGTCATTGAATTGTTTACCGAAGAGTTCTCGTATACTGTTCCTCCTCAAGACTTGAGTTATAGCTTCGTTGATATGCCGAGTCTACCAAAAAGTAAACTGCGATTGACTGATGTAAAATAATTCGAATATGCAAACGCCTACTCTTGATTGAGTAGGCGTTTTGTATGGGGTACGGTTTATTTCGTTTGCAAATTTAGACGCTTTGATATCGGACGGATGGGGACGGATGGGTCAATCATTCGGTTATCCCGTTTCGGTTCATCCGTGCATTCAATCTGCCAATCGGCGTCATGAAGCTCTTTTAGCCCGACAGCAATGTCGTATAACGAATAGTTGGCATTTCCGTTTAGCTGATAGATGCCGGGCCCGCGTTTCGTCAAGATTTCGAATAGAGCTTCTGCTGTATCCGGTAAAAATGAGCAAGATGGATACCAATGCTCACTCGCTTGAATGACACCTCGTTGTTTCATCTCGTTTGTAAAATAGTCCATCATATTGTTCGATCCGGCTTCATCCCCAATTTGCCACCCGAGACGAACAATCTGAGCACCCGGGTTGACGCGAACGATGGCTCGTTCGCAGTCACGTTTATATTTTCCATAGTCATCTTCAGCATCTGGTGCCGTGTCCGATGAGATGGGTCCGGTCACATCATCTGAAAAAATCGACACTGTACTCGTGAACAAGAACGGAATCTTCATCTCCCCGCATAAACGAGCGAGCGTCTCAGCCCATTCAACCGGTCCCATACCGATATGTAAAAAATAATCCGGACGGACGCTTTCAATGAATTGTCGCATCTCCTGTTCGTCTGTCGTAGACACTTGCTCACGATTCCATGCAATCCCTTCAATGCCATGGCGCTGTAAAGTTTCGGCAACAACCGGTGCTACCGTGCCGTTCATTCCAGTAATAATTGCTCTCATTTCGTTTCGCCCCTTTCTCTTTATATGATGCCACAAAACGAGTGCAGACAAACTACCGTTGTGGGCAGCTATGCTAGACTAAATGATGGAGGGATCAATCATGAAGATACGACAAGCGACAAAACAAGATAGTAAACAAATTGCACCCCTCATGTATCAGGCGATACATGAGATTGCGTACACGTTGACGGGATCGACGTATACCGATGAAGTATTAGAGCGATTGGCGATGTGGGTGGAGAAACCGAAGAATCGTTTAAGCCACGAAAACATATGGGTCGCCGATATAGAAGGGGAAGTAGCTGGCATGATCATTTCGTATCGAGGGGACGAGGCGGAAGCATTAGATCGTCCGATTCGGGAATGGTTGACGGCACATGGGAGCGCGACGGAATTAGATGTCGAGACGGAAGGGTTCGTTCAATATATCGATTCGCTGGCTGTCGCGGAGGCATTCGGAGGTCGTGGAATCGGAACGAAGTTAATCGAACATATTGTGACGGTCGCAAAGGAACGGGGTGTACCCGTCGTCACATTGAATGTAGACCAAGAAAATCCTGCGGCGCATCGCTTATATACTCGTCTCGGATTTCAAAAGGAAAAGGAAATCGACATTTCGGGAGCGCGATTTGACTATATGAAAAAAGAAGTCGATTCGACTCCATTCTCGGTCTAAAAGCGGATGCGCAAATAATTGTTCTCGACTATACTAAATGCTTGAAGAAAGATACACGCAAAGGAGAAATGTTATGGAGTGGAAGAATATTTGGCGAGGGATGGCCATGGGAACGAGTGACTTGATTCCCGGTGTGAGTGGCGGGACAATCGCTGTCATTTTAGGAATCTATGATCAACTCATCGAAGCGATTAGCGGCGTGTTTAGCCGATATTGGAAGAAATATATTGGCTTTTTAATTCCGCTAGCAGTCGGGATGGGAACTGCGATCATCGCATTAAGTCACCTCATTGAATACTTATTGCTGGAATATCATGAACCGACACAATTTTTCTTCATCGGGTTGATCTTAGGAATCATTCCTTTATTGTTCGTGGAATTCCAATCTCGGACGTCGATTCGCCCGATTCATGTCATCGCGATGATTGTCGCAACTTTACTCATCGCAAGCATGGCATTTTTGAATCCTGTTGACTCATCTATCATTACAGACGTGACGTTTGGAACCGCGCTCTTGTTGTTCTTTTCGGGATGGCTTGGTAGTATGGCGATGTTACTCCCTGGAATCAGCGGGTCGTTCGTCTTACTATTGATTGGCGTTTATCCAACGGTCATCAGTGCGATCTCCAATTTCAACCTGATGATTATCGGGATTGTCGGTGCGGGTGTTGCGGTCGGATTTATTGTGAGCAGTAAAGTCATTCGCTACTTATTGGCGAATTTCCCGGGAATGACGTTCTCCGTCATTATCGGATTAGTCATTGGTTCGCTCGCTGTCGTGTTTCCTGGCCTCCCGAATTCAGGAATCATGTGGGTACTCAGTATCTTCGCATTCATCGCAGGAGCCGTCGTCGTCCGATTACTCAGTAAATATGCTGTCTAAACAACGAAGGAGTCTGGCGATGAGCCGGATTCCTTTTTAATAGATAAAGGGAAAAAGACGTTTGCGCGTTTTCGACCAAGATTGGTAAGACTGACCGAAATGATGGACAAGCATGCCTTCTTCGATTCGAATTCGATACAATAACGCGAGTGAGGTAAGACCTGCACCGATAAAGGCAATGCCCCAATGAATAAAATATAGCGAAAACCCGAACGAGATCAATAATAACCCCGTGTATAGGGGATGACGTAAAAAACGGTAAGGGCCTGAACTGACAAGCTTGTCTTCCGGTCGAACAACGACGTGTCGTGTAAATTGATGACGCAAATGAAAAATTCCCCAATAGCGTAACGACACACCGGCTATGTAAAAAGTAAGTCCAATCATGCGCTGAAGCGTTGAGGGTTGTGATTCGAAAATGATAGAGGAGACAATCGACAAGGTGAACACACCAATCATCGCCGCTGCTACGAAGTAGAAGCTCTTTCGCTCGACATTATCATCTGTTGCCTCGTTCCGGTTACGAAATCGCCACGTCTCAATTAGCCAAAAAAATGACACGACAATTAATAGGAGATTCATCCAATCCATCACATACATCCTCCCTTTTGATTCATGTTTTCATTACCCGACCTTCGCCTAGGAAAAACCAAATGCACAACGACTATCTTCGAAAAAAAATTGTCAAAGCGATTGAAACAGGTTATCATCTAATGAGAATGATTATCATTTTTATATACAGAGAGGAAGGGTGCGACGATGAACGAGGAAGTATTCGACGTGACGATTATCGGTGGGGGACCTGCTGGATTGTATGCCGCTTTTTACAGCGGTTTACGAGGCATGAAGACAAAAATAATCGAATTTCAACCTTTTTTAGGTGGGAAAGTACACGTCTATCCAGAGAAAATGGTCTGGGATGTAGGTGGACTCCTTCCAACGACTGGGGCAAAACTGATTGACCAACTCGTCGAGCAGGGTCTCACCTTCTCTCCGACGGTCCTTCTTGGCGAGAAGGTGGAGTCGATTTCCAAACGCTCAGACGATTTATTCGGAATTGACACGACGAACGGTCATCACATTTCTAAAACTGTCATCGTTGCGACCGGGAGCGGAATCCTCAAACCTCATAAGGTTGAAGTGAGCGGAGCGGAGCGGTTCGAATTGTCGAACCTCCATTACACGGTTAAATCACTTGAACGCTTTAAAGGCAAGCGTGTCTTGATATCGGGTGGCGGCAATAGTGCTGTGGATTGGGCCAATGCGCTCGAGCCCATTGCAGAGCAGGTCGTGTTGACGTATCGAAAAGAAGAACTCAGTGGACATGAGGCGCAAGTGGAAAAAATTAAAGAGAGTAGAGTCGACTGTTGCCCTCAATCTACAGTAACAGATTTGATTTCTCACGATGGGAAATCGATTCAACAAGTTCTTTTGACTCATGTCGAATCAGGAGAGACGAACGTAATCGACGTCGATGAAGTGGTCATCAATCACGGATATGAGCAAGACGCGGAGTTGCTTCGGAACAGCGAACTACAGGTCGACATGAAGGATGGGTTTTATGTGAAAGGGAATTCAGGTAGCGAGTCATCCGTACCGGGATTGTATGCTGCCGGTGATATCCTCACGCATGAAGGGAAAGTACATCTGATCGCGGGAGCGTTCCAAGATGCGGCGAATGCGGTGAATCGGGCCAAAACCTACATTGATCCAAATGCGACCGCTACCGCAATGGTGTCCTCGCACAACGAACGGTTGAAAGAGAAAAATCGTCAAATGATAGAAGGAACCATGTTAAAGCAGTGAGAGAGATCCTCTCACTGCTTTTCTTTAGGATAATCACAAAGTTCAGTAATTACACCGCCTGAATGACGGGGATCCATATAAATCAGTCGTCTTCCTTTTGCCGTGGTACGCAGTGTGTCTTCTAAAAAGGTGATGCCATTCTGTTTATGGGTGGCGATTGCTTCGTCTAAGTCGTCTACACGATATGCGATATGGTGAACCCCTTTTCCTCGAGCTTTCATGAATCGAGCGATCGGGCTCGTCTTGCTTGTCGGGAGTAATAATTCGATGACGTCCTCTCCGATGTGGATGACGGCAAGCTCGGTCTCAACCCCAATTGCCGTGTTCGTATAGCGATCCACGAGTTTTCCTCCTAAGACGGTCGTATAGAATTCAATCGCCTCGTCTAAATCTCGGACGGCGATTCCAGTATGATCAATATGCATAAACATCCCTCCTCACTTCACAGTGTGCCTAAAGTTGAACAAAATGTCACTTCACAACGTTTCAAGCGTATCCGATATAATAGAAGAGGGAGGGACCGCGAAATGAACGGAAAAATCACGATGGGTTTGGTGGGCGCATTCGCCCTAGTATCATTTGTGTTTGGACTCTCGCTTGCGACATTTGTCGATTATCGCATCAACGAAGAACAGGTCGTACTTGAAAAGTTGACCACCCATAAACAGATTGGTCCGACGGAGTTGCTGTCTACCGAGGTCGATTTTCATTTGAATGGATCGAATTATGCGATTCGTTTCAAGGATGAACCGAACATCACGTATTGGTTTAATGTCGTCGATCGCAAAATCAAATTTGATCGAATTGAATCGCTCGATTTGAGAGACACGGGACTCCGGACAGAACTGTTTAAGGAAATGCCGCCTTTGGCGATGGATGCGACAACTGCTGCAGAATAAAAGACGTCGAATGAACCACTTTTTCCAATGAGAAAGAGTTGGCTGACTCGACGTCTTTTGTCATTTATGAATAAATCGGAGTCGGTGGAACTTCCTGAGTGAAGACATAGCTACTGGCGTTTGAGACTTGAGCGCCATGTTGTCGAAGGGCGTACGTCAAATCAGGTTGCAGACTTGTTGCGGAGATTTGAGCTTCATCGATGTAGCGAAACCCATAGAAAAATTTATGTTGAAGGAAAGAGATGGCTTCTCGTATCTGTGGAGCCTCGCACTCTAGATGCATCTCTTGTATAGAGAGATGATACATATGTAATCGTACTTTCATGAAGCCGATTGGTTGTTGACACCACTTTAATGTGTAGAAAAGCGTTTGTTGGCGAGATTCTTGTGCGAATCGTTCATCAGTCATCGGAACGGCTTCCGGAAGAGTATGACTGTAGGTATTTCGAGATACGAGCCATTCCGCTCTTTTTGCGTAATTCATCAACTCGAGTGTCCAGTATTTATGGGTATTCTTCTCGCATGGAATGAGAGGCAGTCGATAGGTATTCGTTTGATGGAAGTATTGAAAACCGGCCGCTTCATAAACTCGAAATTTATCTTGATTCTGTGTATCGTGCTCTTGAAGATAGTAGGTGATTGGATGTTTTGTTTCTCGACTTCGCTCATAGGTGATTCGATTGAGAAGTCCGTGAAAGACATGGCGATCGTTATATGTCGCTTGAGAGAGTTGAATCGAGTGAAACGCTTCAAGTTGTTCATCGTTCGCGACGATGGATGCTAGCGGAGTCTTCTTGTTTAATGCAACGTATACATGATGATGATGAGGAGGCGAAAGGAGAATGGGGGATTTGGTAAAAGAGTATAACGTTTGAATGGAAATACGTTCTTGTAATGGTAATTGCCTGCATTCTACAAAACGTAGTGCTCGTTTCACAGAGAATCCTTCTTTCTTCATTGGATGATGAATCTATATAGATTGTAAGCGTTATCTAGTCGATTCGTGTATGGCGTTATTATGACACCTGATTAAAGAAAAAGTAATGAACTCCATGAAAAGAAAATAGAAAAATAGATTGTAATCATTGAATATAGGAAAACCGGTCCATCTCGATTCTTGAAGTGTGAGTTTCATCAAATGTCGCGGCATCGGATGACACAGACGTGCTATACTTATTCACAATGAAACCAAAGAGTAGGAGTTTATCATGAAATATATCTATCAGTTGATATTGGCCACTGTATGTTGGATGACCGTGATCCCGTCTACTGTGATAGCCGAGACAGAACCGGTGGTCATCCATGAGAATATCATTGTAGAAGAAGACGTTGAGATCCAGGAAGGGTTTCAATCGCCGAATGAGATGGTTTATGTATTCGTATTAATCGTCCTGTTATCTGTTATCGGGTTGGGAATCATGAATACGATTGAATAACGTGAAATCGTTCACAAAAATGCAATAAGTGATTTGGTAACGGTTACAATTGTTCATTTATACTACTAGATGTAGGGAGAAAGTTCTGCACCAACTTTCTGTCCTCCTTTTCAAATGAACACCCCTCGTTCATATCATGTATTGGAGTCAATCGATCCCATCGATTGACTCCCTTTTTTTAAAAGCGAATTCGTTTTTCTTTGGCAATGCGCTTTAAACGTTTCGTTTCATTGGTGTGTCCGTGGCTCTCTAAAAAGTCGACATAGACCCGAAATGGTTCGGAGCGATGGGAAAAGAATGGTATATATTCGGAGAACAGTTTTTGTTCCGCCTCTTTTAAGTTGCCTTCCGCCACAAGCAGGCGAAGTTCTAGCATTTTCAGTGCTTGATAATTTTCGAGCGCTGTATCTTCTGTTTGAGATTTTTCTAACATGCGATCGCAAAGCTTTAAAAGTCGGGAGTGAAGAATTTTTCTTGTGTTGGCAGGACTGTGTTCGATGGGTAACGTTGAGAGTAATTCGATTCGTGTAGAATCAACATCTTTTGGCACGTGGAGTGCGGTGTATAAAGCGCGGTCAATCCAAACGGTATCAATCGGGGCGTCAAGCTGATAAAAGTGGATCAGTTTTTGGAGCATGGTGACTTGTGAAATTTTTAAGAGTCGGAACGGATCACTCGTTGAAAAGAGAGGTTCTTCTCCGGCCGATGTAGATAACAAGTAAAATATTTCTTCATACATTGTTCGCGCTTCTGCGTGTTCTTCTGCATAATGACCGAGGTCACGGATAATTTTTTTAGCATGAATGTACCAATTTTTTTGGTCGCGTTCAGACATGACCTGATTTTGGCGAATGTATAAATGTTCGTACGCGGAATCGACGAATCGTTCAGCCAATGTAAGAGTTTGTGAGAGCGAATGTCGCTCTTCAGAATGTTTTTTTTCTTTATAACGCGTGAACTGACTAATCATAAAGTCGAACTCTTGGTCGTCAATCACATTTTTAGGAGTATGGCGGTACATTTCAACAAGTAAATCGCGTAATGTGGCCTCACCGTATTGTTCTAACAACACGCGTAATTTCCCGATGCGCATCAGCTCTCCTCCTTTCGTATATATGTGAGAATCGTACATTCGATTTGGGCAGACACCAATTATTATTCCTTTCCCGGTTTTCATCTGAAACAATCCTTTCCTCTCATGCTTAAGACGGATTTTAACAAGAACCGTTGTCAGACGAAGGTGGGTTCGGGATAATAGAGAAAAATTGATAAAGTTGAGGACTAAATGATGAAAGATGATAAACGTTTATCACGAGTAGAACGCAGAAAGCGTGAACTCGAACAACAAGAGCAAGAAAAGTCGATTCAACCGGACGAGCAGTGGATGGGCGAACCGTCGCAACAGGAACATCGGGAGCAGATGTCTGATCAGTCCGAACATCCATTTTTAAATGAATCGTCTCGAGAACCAGCACAATCGGGGAGCAAGAAATCGAAAGCGCGCCGAAAACAGATGCCACGAATCCCGTCGCTTTCGAAACGAAAGACGACTCGACGAAAATCGAACCAAGCGACGCAACCATCCAAACCCTCGAATCCACAAAAGCGAGAAGTGGATTCAGCGTCAAAATCACCAAGCAAACGAAAGCGAAAGTGGAAAGGGAAAGTCGCTCTACTTCTCCTAATCGCCTTGCTTGTCGCCGGATACGTGGCGACCTCCCCGTTCACGTTCCTGATCATGGGAAGTGATGCACGTGTAGGGGAATCGCTGTCGGGATCTCGTACAGACTCCTTGCAGTTGATGGAGTTCGTCCCCCGATCACGTACGGTTCAAAATGTATCGATTCCACGGGATACGTATACGCCCATCCCGTGTGAACCTGACCGAGAAGGAGATAAAATTACGCACGCCTTTGCCTATGGCGGAGCGGAATGTACAATCGGTGCTGTCGAAGAATTGACGGATGCCTCGGTCGATGGACAAGTCGTCATCACATTCGAATCGTTTATGGAATTGATTGATTTGATTGGCGGAGTCAACGTCACGGCGACGCATTCGTTCAGTGAGAAAGGGTTTAACCAGACGTATGAATATACGGAAGGTGTTTCTTATGCGATGGATGGAGACATGGCGCTTGCCTATGCGAGACACCGTAAAACGGATACGGACGGTGCCCGCTCTAATCGTCAGACAGAAGTCATGACGGCTGTTGCAGAAAAATTGGCAAGTCCATCAGGATGGACAAAAATTCCGGCGACATATCGCTTCATGAAAGAAGAGATGGGGTTAGAGATGAACGTCTTACAAATGGCCTCTGTCGGATTGACGATGATCTCGAATCCTGAGGTGAACAAGATGCAAGTCGAGGGTCAAGATGCCTACATCAATGACATCTATTATTATGAGCCGCTAGAAGAAAGTGTGCAGGCGATTCGTGATGCCCTTGATTTATCCATTTGGGGCACTGTCAGATAATTTAAAGAAAAGGGTTTGATTCTGACTTGAAAGAGGAATTTTAAACAAATGAACTACTCTTTTGAGGAGGGAAATTTGAATGAAAGTTTTAGTCATTGGAGCAACAGGAAAGATCGGGAAACGTGTACTGAAGAGTCTGGCGAAAACCCATCAAGTGACCGCTTTAATTCGTTATCCTGAACTACAAGCAGAGTATGAAAAAATGGGTGCGCATGTATTGACGGTTGACGTCGAGAACGAACTTGAGAAGAAAGTTCATGAGGCGACGAGCGGGCAAGACGCTGTGATTATCGCAGCAACTGCCGGTGCGGACGGTTCGAGCGCTGAAATCGAACTGCTTGACCGAAACGTCGCGATGAATGCCATCGATGCTGCGAAGAAAGAGCGGGTGCGTCATGTCGTCTTGCTGAGTGCATACGGCGCAGACCAACCGAACGCAGCTCCAAAAGAGCTCTTTAACTTTTTGTCAGCCAACAATGCCGCCGATGAATATATTGAACACAGCGGTTTGAATTATACGATCATTTGCCCAGTGGCGATTGTCGATGAACCGAGTAAAGGTTCAATCGAAGCATCTGAAGACTTGAGTGATGCGGATGGAGCGACGATTTCTGAAACGGATGTCGCAACGGTCATCGCAGCATCTCTCGACAACCGAGGTTTGTATGGTCGTCGAATTGAAATCAAATCTGGCAGTACGCCGATTAACGAAGCGCTTGATTTTGAAGGACGTGGAGAAGTGGCGAACGGAGGAAGAACGACGTTACGTCGCCCACAACGATCATAACGAACTGAGGAGAAGATGACATGGAACGAAAGTTATATAAAGACCCGAGTAATCAAATGATTGCGGGAGTGTGTTCCGGACTCGGAAACTATTTAAAAGTTGATGTCACCATCATGCGCGTTCTGTTCGTAGCGATGGCACTTCTAGGAGGTCCGGGACTCCTCATCTATATCATTCTAGCAATCATTATGAAAAAACCACCATCAGAATATGAAGTGGAACAGGAAGATCGTTTCTAACAAAAAAGCAAACCGACGTCTCGTCGGATTGCTTTTTTATTTCTCTACATATAAGGTGTAACTCGCTTCAAACGTCTCGTTTGGCGAAAGGAGTTGAATTCCTTCTTTGTGAAGGAAGTCTTTTCGGTGCCCTTTATAATCTGCATGTCCGAACCAAGGTTCTAAACAGACGAAAGGAGCTTCTTTATGCGGTGGGGACCAAATACCAAAATGAGTGAAGGACGGGCTTTCCATCACAATAGCCGTTCCTGTTGGTTGATGTCGGAGTGCGGCATACTCGATCTTCTCAAAGATCAGCGCATCGTCATCGAACAATGATCGGGTGAGGGGAATGTACTGACGCTCTCCGAGTGGTTGATACGCGCCTGTCAAATAAGGACCTTCTAACAGATAGCGATCGAGTGAGCGGACTTCCCCGAAATCAATCGTATAGTCCTCGAATGTCCCGCCATTGAACGGGACATTAAACGCAGGATGACCGCCAAGGCTAAACGGTAACACCATATCGCCTGGGTTATGCACACGATACGTCACGAGCACTTCTTCACCGACTAGTTGATACGAGACGGTTAATGTAAATGGGAATGGATAGTGTTGACGCGATTCCGATGTATCATTCAAAGTGAATCGAACCGACGTGGCAGATGATGATTCGATGTCAAACGTGGCGTCGCGGGCGAAACCGTGTTGGCTCATCGTATAGGTGTTTCCGTCGTATACATACTGATCATCAAGCAACCGACCGACAATTGGAAAGAGAATTGGAGCTTGTCTCCCCCAATAGGTCGGATCACCTTGCCATAAATATTCATGTCCGGATACTTTCCAACTCGTCATCTCAGCACCTTGTGCCTTTAGGGTAATCTGTATTTTTTCGTTTTGAAGTTGCACGATCTACACGCTCCTTTACGGTTTATGATAAGTTAAGTGTAGAAATCTTACGTAAAACAAACAAGGGGTAAATCATGCGCTTACAAAGAATTGTAGTGGGAACGCTAATCCTTCTATTGATTGCAGGACTTGCTTATAAGGGATATGACGAATATATGACGTCGTTAGAGAAAGACCAGACAGCCCCCATCGTCCAAGATGAATCGGTGTTAGGGGGGCTTGAAGTGGGACAACAAGCGCCTAACTTCACACTGAAAACATTGGAAGGGGAGCCACTTACCCTCTCTCAATATCAAGGGAAGCCGGTCGTGATTAATTTCTGGGCATCTTGGTGTCCGCCTTGTAGAGATGAATTTCCGGAGCTTGTGTCTTTTGAAGAGACCACAGCGATTCCCGTTCTCGGAATAAATGTGACGAAGAATGAACGTCGTGGAAAAAAAGACGTTGAAGCCTTCTTAGAAGAGTATCCGGTTGAGTTTCCCGTTTTGTTAGATGAAGAAGCAACTGTCGAACAGCAATATCGTGTCGTAGCATTACCGACAACGTACGTGCTCGATGAAAATGGTATCATCGTCGCGAAGAAAACAGGTCCTGTCGACGAGGCATGGCTTCGAGAACAAATTGATGCAGAAAGGTAATCTCTAAAAAAAGCTGAACGATTTGCCCGATAGATTTGGGCAAATCGTTCAGCTTTTATAATGTTGCTTGATCAATGCATCAAAGTTGGGAGTCATATCTTCTTCTAGATAGTAATGATGATTGTCTCGGATGATTGTATCACCAACACGTGCTTCGGACGGTAGGAATCGTCTAGGGATGAAACTTGAGCCGTTATTCCATCTCAATACGGCATATTTTCCCTCGATTCGTACCAATGTACCGTACTTAATCATACCTCTTCCTCCTCGACGAGCAGCTTCTGTCTCTTTTTTATCCTTACACCTCTATTCCCAAATTACACAAAAGCTACACATCTTTACAAACGTCTGTACAGTCAGAGTAGATGTATTGTGGTAAATAACGGAAAGGATACGTTATGGTAAATGTGAAAGAAGTTTGAAGAAAACGCTTTCTTTTTTGGGTTCTGTCTTCTATAATGAAACCACGGGGTGATTATGACGAAACTGTGAACAATGGGGGGATGGTCATGTTTTCTTCTGCAATGATTGGGTTACTTGCTTTGACGGGAGTAACTGTCTATGGGGTTGACCGTATGTTCACGGTCCGCTCAGAACGCGTCACAAAGAAATAAATAGGTCTACATAGGGGGAAATCGCAACGTCTTGGGGAGACGTTGCGATTTTTTTAATAGTCTTGCTGACGAGACCGGCGATCGGTCTCTTTTTGTTCTACCATTTTTCGATTCCGTTCATGAACACGGTCGAAAAAAGAATGTTCTGGCCATGAAGAGGACCAATGGCGGTCTTCAGGAAGTGCTAATATATACTCTTCGGCCGCACTCAATCGTTCAATCATCTGACTTCGATTATCGCACAGGTCGCCGTGACCGGGTACGAACCAACGAATCTCATGTTCGTAGATGAGTGATTGTAGCGTCTGTAACGTATCGAGGTATGCCGTGGAATCGTGCTCGATAAAAGGGGGTTCGATGTTTGAACCATAATCCCCACAGACGAGTAGATTCATAGACTCGATGAGAACGGACATATGTGTCGCATCATGACCAGGTGTAGAAAGGAATGTAACCGGTACAGAACCGATTAACAAAGTCTGATCAGGTTCAACGACGAAATCAATATCGGGTTTTTTGATGGGACGATCGATGTAATGCTGCTCATAAAACTTCCTAATCTCATCAAGTTGATCGGACGAGTCTGCCTCAACAAAAGCTTGTGAGGCAATTGTGGTTGCATCCGTAAACCCATAAGCGCCGATGATATGATCGAAATGATGATGCGTAAAGATCACATAGAGCGGACGGTTGCGACGCTGTAACTCGATGTCACGGCGAATCGTCGCAATTTCTTCAGGAAGCCACGTCGGATCAATCAATAAAATGGCATCGGGAGTATCAATGAGGGTTGATGTTGTTCGCATCAACGCACTTTCGTATACGGTGAAAGATTGCAGCTTTGCTTGAATCAATGGGGTTCCTCCTCATTTGATTAGAGTCACTCATTCTTTTCCCAAATTATTTAGAAGAACAACAAAAAAAGCAGAAAGTCTGATGACTTTCTGCTTTTGCAAGGTCTCAACCGTGCAGTGTATGTGTGCGAGAAGTTCTCGCGTATATGTCGATATTGGAGCGGGTGAAGAGAATCGAACTCTCGTCATCAGCTTGGAAGGCTGAGGTTTTACCATTAAACTACACCCGCATTCAAAGAGAAAAATATGGAGCGGGTGAAGGGAATCGAACCCTCGTCATCAGCTTGGAAGGCTGAGGTTTTACCATTAAACTACACCCGCAAAACGTATTTGCTCTTAACGTTACTTTGATATAATAGCATATCGAATTAAATTTGCAAACCCTTTTTTAAAAAACTTTTTAGGTTGCAGAATCCTGTCCACAACGAAGATAATAGAAAAAAGGGGAGAAACAGATATGAGTGAGCGAAAATCCTATTTACGACTGATGGGTGAAGGATTTCGGATGTTGAAGCAATCAAAACAGACGGACACATCGGTGTCTCTCCGGAGCTGGACGTTTTCAATCCATCGCGATCAAGAATGGCACGTTGTGTTGCGCTCGAATCGAATCAAATGGATAGGACTACCGAGTAGAACGTTTGATATCCGTCCGGATGCCATACGCATAGGAGATCTTCAAATCATCCGTCATCATGAATCGAACGAAGTACGTTTGACAATCAATGAAGAATGGGGATTGGAAAATAAGGTTGTTTGTGACAACCTGGAATGGGAAACGTTCGTCGATGCGCTCAAACAAGTGAAGGGGGAGTAAGTGTGAAGGGAGAGAGGTTGTATCGGATGGAAGCCGAGGCTCGAGGGAGTGCTTGGCGTGCCCGAGTTTTAACAGGGATTCAGCGATTTCGATTTTATAAAGGGGAATTACTCGCGCCGACAAACCGACCGTACGTGGTGTTGAGTATCTCGCAAGACGAAGGAGCCTTGCCTGATTTGATTGAAACCGATATGGGCATCCTCTTGATTCATGAGCGAGTGGGACCGATCTTTATGAATGTCTGTCCGTATGACGTTCAGCTCGTTCGGGTCGAGCTTCATACGAGTACTGGGAAAACCGACCGTTACTGCGCGCTCAACATCCTCCGCCGCTTTGAAATCGAATACTTGGAACATTCGAACGAATATCGTCCGCTAAGTGCGGACCGACTCTATTTCCTATCCAATCAAACTGTCCGTATGAACTTATTTGGACATATGATTGCCCAAGACATAAATAGCCAACGTCTTTATGTGACAGAACGATTGAAGTTTGCACTTCAAACGAAAATGGTCACTGGGCTGGCATTTAAGCAAGTAAAGGAGAAAACAGCATGAAAGAGTACGAAATCGATGGGTGGTTCCGCCTGACATATCCGGAACATTATGAATACAGCGAAGAAGAAGATTACGTGAGTTTCTATTCGACAGAGGCGGATGCGCAAGGGACGCTTCAAATCTCAATCTATGAATCAGAAGATTCGCAAGAGCCAACGCAATCTGCCTTGAGCGAGTTAAATACGTTCTTAGGGGAGTTTCCGATTGATGTGAAAGTCGCACCGAGTGTGACTGGTGAGACGTCGAATATGACGACGGCCTACGCGAGTGGGATTGAAGACGGCATGCATTTAGACGTCTGGTCCTTGACCGATGGGAAGCGGCTCTTATTTTTAACTTACGTAGCCGATCAAGTGACCGATGAAAAAATGGAAATCGAGTCCATCATCGATTCAATCGAGTGGACATAAAAGGAGACACGACGCCAACGAGGCGTGTGTCTCTTTTTGTTACTGATATTTTGGTACATCGAAATTGAGTGTGTAAGCATCAAGTGATTGATAGATATTATAGATGCTTGTCGTTTGTTTCGCAGCCCAACCGATATCGGTTGCGTACTGATGTGTTCCTGGTGAAGAAGGATTGAAGCGCATCTTGTACAATGTATTTTGTTTATACGTCGGATGATTGATATAGCTAGCTCCGATCCAGTAAGCCCCACCGATAATCGCTTCCTCCGGAGAGAACCATTTTTGTTCGAAGGCGTATTTAGCACCGTTTCCGAGTGGATTGCTATCGGTTGCTTGAATACCGTACATATTATAGACGGTTGCCGCAACAGGACGTTCTGGATAAATCCGAGTACCACTCGAGTTGATCAATGCATTACCATCTTTATCGACAGGAACTCCTTTTGCGAGAAGGGAAGTGCCATGACCTGTTTCAAGAAGGGCATGCGAGAGAAGATATACTTCGTTCACGCCGTACATACTAGCCGCATCCACGAATGCTTGACCTTGTCCGCTGAGTGTTCCTTTTGATGTGAGGACTTTGTTCAGTGTAGTAGCAGTTGTCCCGGCGCTCTTCGACAAATCTAAGAATTGATAGAATGATCGAGAGTTCGCATCAATCTGACTAGGGTCGACATATGGGAGAAGATCGTCAACTGATGCGCGACGCCATGTATTATCAAACACTCGGATGTTGTGTCCAGCCGGTCGTTTATATGAAATCATGTAGTATGTGCCAGATTGCCCTGTAATCGTAACGGTTTCGCCTGTATTGATTTGACCGTACGCATGAGATGTTAAAATTGGACGGCTCAAAATGTTGGCGGTTCCGACGACTGAACTCGGTGTTACATATCCGGTCATCGTGCCGTATTTTACTTTATACCAAACAGTTGAACCGGAAGTATAACGGTCAACATATTGAATGGACGCACCATATGGGATAGTGATGAGTGAGGACGAGCTTGAAGAAGCCGTCATCTTTAAAGCAGTACCTAAGCCTGAAATGACAGTCATCTCAGATTTCACAATCTTTCCTGTCGAACCGTTGACACTCACCCAAGCGCGAGGTAAGTATGCTTCATCGTATCGATGTGCATCCGTTTGGGCGAATTGAGCTACTTGACGGTCTGCCATCTGTCGAACTGTCATCGGATAACTCGTATACGAGACTTTCTTCGTGATGCCTGTCGCAGGCGGGGTCGTTGTGACAGGGACGACGTAATCCGTATGAATGTAGTTGCCGCTATACGTCCCACTCGTAAGGAGTGCCCAATCTGAACCGACAATCGGTTTAATGTTGACGAGTGTTCCCGTACTTAGCGTTCCGACTTTGTTTGCTGACGTTACTTCAGGTGTAGACCGAACGTTGAGTGGCTCGTTCCCATCTACATAGATACGAACTTGACGTTCTTCTTCGTATTGTTCGTCTGACGGTGGTGTTTTCGAGAAATAGTCCGCCGTCGCATAACCTGTGATTGGACCGTATTCGATTTTAAAGAATCGTTCCGTGAGACCAGATTCCGACACTTGTTGAACTTTCGTACCGAACGGGATGATTGCAATCTTCACTTTTTCCGCATCCGAACGGTTATATAAGACGACATCACGCGTTGTGTAATAATCTGTTTTCACAATGACCTCTGGATTTTTCAATGAGAAGTGACTAGAACCTGCATAACCGGTTTTTCCGTCGTAGCGAATCTTGAACCAAGAGCTAGAGAGGCCGCTTTGCGAGAGTTGCTCCACTTGTGCACCAAACGGAATCGTCGCAATCTTCGTCGCACCGGCTGCAGACGAGCTATACATCGCTACATTTCGAATGGCGAAGTATGGTGTGATTGTCACTTCTTCAGGTGCCTTCGTTGAAAAATGGCGAGCGGCAGCGAAGCCGGTGACTCCATCATATTCAATTTTGAACCAAGAGTCCGATAAGTTGGCGTCCGACACTTGGACGACTTTTGTTCCTTCTTGGATCGTGCGAAGACGGGCCGCTCCGGAAGCAGATGATTCGTATAATACGAGGTCTCGCACCGCATAATAGGTTGTTTTGACAACGGCTTCAGGTTTTGATGTCGAGAAGTTACGTGCGGCCGCATAGCCGACCGTGTCCCCGTACTGAACCTTATACCAAGATGAACTCAAACCGTTTACGTATACACGCTTCACTTCTGCTCCGAGTGGAATGGTCGCAATTTTTGATGCGCCTGTTCCTGATCCGTTGTAAAGCGCAACGTTTTTCACAGCGTAATATGTCGTGACCGCATCGGCTGTGAGTGGTGTTGCTGTAAAATTGCGTGCCGGTGCATAACCGACGAGTGAACCATATTCGATTTTGTACCAAGACCCCGTCGCCCCTAAAGAGTCCAAGTATGTGACTTTTGCGCCTTCTGGAATCGTCGCAATTTTTGATGCGCCAGTGCCGGTCTTATCATACAGAACGGCTGTCGTGGACGCGTAAAATGTAGGGCTCGTTTCGCTAAAGTATCGTGCCGCCACATATCCTGTATATGTACCGAATTGTACTTTATACCAAGATCCTGTAGCACCATGCGTCGAGAGATGCGTCACGAGCGATCCTTTTGGGATGACCGTTTCGATGGAAGCAGACGTCGACATCGAAGAACGAAGATTAACGTTCATTTCAGCGATATATAATGAAGCGGATGTAGCAGACGTGGTAGACGTTTTTCCGAGGGATGATCCCATCGTCAAATATGTAGATGAGACGTATCGTTTTTGACCCTCAAAGTTGATTTGTGCCCATTCATCGTTAACGGCATACACATCTACCGTTGTTCCTTCCGTTAACTTGCCGACGATTGAAGATGTCGTCGACGAATCAGACCGAACATTTAAGATGGGTGTGTTGACTGTTCCTTCAGATGTTGCTGCGTATGATTGGAGTGGTGCGAGAGTGCTCAAAATCGTTCCTGAGACAATCGTAGCTACTCCTAATCGTGAGAGTGTCGATTTCAATATGTTACCCCTTTCGAATGAGAGAGCATGATTTAAATGATTGCGGTCTAAGTATAACGTACTTAAAAAATGGAAAGAAGAAGCAGAATTACAAAAAAGGTAAATGATTAAAATTTCATTTCTAAAATAAGGTAAATAAAAAATCCCCTGATAAAGGGGATTAAGTAAATTAATGGGTCTTACTTTGCTTCATCCATGTGAGGATATCGGACCACACCTGTTCACGATGGATTTCACGGAGGATTTCATGACGGGCGTGATCGTACGTGGCCACAGCGAGATCGATATCTGCATCGCGATACTTTCGAATTATGCCGGTTAATCCTTCACCGTCATGCGTGACGGGATCATCCATTCCAGCTACGAATAGCACAGGTAGTGACTTCGGGTGCTCATGTATACGTGCAGACGTCGTGACATCTAATGAGGCACGTGTCACTTCGTGTAAAAATCCGAGAGAAGGTAGTCCGCCACAATTCGGATCGGCGAGATAGGAATCGACTTCGTCAGGAACGCTTGAGAGCCAGTCGCTATCTGTTCTTGCAGGTAAAAACTTTAAGTTGTAGCGGCCGAACAATAGTCGTTCAAAAAATCTAGACTGGTGTGTTTCATCTTTCCGTTTCATCGCAGTGGCGATGAAACGATGCCCGAGTTCCCCTGCAACTCCGGGATGGGGTGGCGGAGCGACGACGACAATACCGGCGAGGGCGTGTCCCATGACTTGTCCGAGTCGTCTGACGAGAAGGGACCCAAAACTATGGCCTAGCAAATATGTCGGGCGCTCGTCCTCATATTGATTGATGAGGTATTGGGCATCATCGACGAGTTGTTGAAATCCCGTTCCTGGCTCGAGATGACCATATGTTCGTTGGTCATGAGCGCTCGTACCCGCACCACGCAGGTCGCATACATAGACGTCGTATCCATTGTTTGCCATAAAGTGTGCAAACTCAATATATCTTTCGTGATGTTCGAGCATCCCATGAAACATGAATATTTTTCCAAATGCTTGTTCTGCTCGAACATGCATCACTTCCGTTTGATACCCGTCAGAATACGTCAACTCTGATACCATCATGTGCCTTCCTCCTATTTAGAAAAGTCCAATCGCTTTTCCAGATTCGTCAATTCCCATATTGAGAGCTGCCGGATGTTTTGGTAAACCTGGCATCGTCAGCACGTTGCCTGTCAAGGCGACTAGGAATCCAGCTCCCACTGATGGTTTCAATTCGCGAACGGTGATTGTGAATCCTTGTTGATAGCCGAATTTCGAAGGGTCGTCTGAGAGAGAGAATGGTGTCTTCGCCATACAAATCGGAAGATTTGCCCAGCCATTCGCCTGAACTTCTTTCATTTGTTTTTGGGCTTTGGCTGTAAACATGACGTCTGCAGCACCATATACTTCTCGGGCAATGGTTTTGATCTTTTGTTCAATCGAATCGTTCAATTCATACAATGGCGTCAGTTTACTTTCGTTCGACTCGACGGCTTCAATGACCGCTTCGGCCAACTGTCGACCACCAACCCCGCCGTTGGCCCACACTTCGCTGAGGGAAGCACGAATGCCGTGCGCCGCACACCAGTCAAGAACGGTTGCTAGTTCCTCTTCCGTATCTGAATTGAAACGATTCAATGCGACGACCGTCGGCAGTCCGAGTTTTTTCATCGTATCGATGTGTTTCGCAAGCAATTTCAATCCTTCTCCGACTGCACCGACATTCTCGATGTGAAGTTGATCTTTCGGAACGCCGCCGTGCATCTTTAAGGCGCGAACGGTTGCGACGAGGACGACCGCATCCGGATTCAACTCACCGACTCGAGATTTGATATGACAGAACTTTTCGGCCCCGAGGTCGGCCCCGAATCCAGCCTCTGTCACGACATATTCACCGAGTTTTAATGCAGTCTTCGTTGCAATCAATGAGTTGCATCCATGTGCGATATTTGCGAACGGACCTCCGTGGACGAGTGCAGGTGTTTGTTCGAGCGTTTGGACGAGGTTCGGTTTAAAGGCTTCCTTCAACAATAACGTCGCAGCACCGGCAGCACCGATTTGTTCAGCGGTAATGGGTTCTTTTTGATGGTCATAGGCGACGACGATTCGTTTAATACGTTCCTCAAGGTCGCTCAAGGAGTCTGCCAGACAGAGAATCGCCATGATTTCCGAAGCGACGGTAATATCAAATCCATCCTCACGAGGAACTCCATGAGCCGGACCGCCAAGGCCGACCGTGACATGACGAAGGGCGCGGTCGTTCAAATCGAGGACGCGCTTCCAGACGATATGTCGGACATCGATGCCGAGGTCGTTTCCTTGATGCAGGTGATTGTCGATCATGGCACTGATCGTATTGTGGGCAGATGTGATGGCATGCATGTCCCCGGTGAAATGGAGGTTGATGTCTTCCATCGGGAGAACTTGACTAAAGCCACCACCTGCGGCGCCACCTTTTAAGCCCATCGTCGGGCCGAGTGAAGGTTCACGGAGACAAACAATCGCTTGTTTATCTAATTGGTTTAATGCTTGTCCTAATCCGACCGTCACCGTTGACTTCCCTTCACCAGCTGGTGTCGGATTGATCGCCGTGACGAGAACGAGTTTTCCATCTTCCTGCGTTTTTACACGTTCGAGGACATCGTAAGATAGTTTGGCTTTATATTTCCCGTAAAGATCTAGATCATCTTCGTGTAATCCGAGTTTTGCTGCGATATCTTTAATCGGCAAGGTTTCAGCTTGTTGGGCAATCGTAAGGTCAGATAGTGGTTTCGTCGTTGTCATTCAAAAAGTCCCTCCATTTATCGAACAATATATCTTTTTATATAAAAAACATTCGGTATTATTGGGTTAAAAAGTGAATTGAGACAGTAGAAATTCAACCCGTTCGTATTATCATTGATTTTATCATAACTCATGATGGGTTCAAATTCATTCATTTCGTTCAATATTTTCCACCCTTTCTGTCAAATGTATCCGTTTTCATAAAAGGGTAGGCACGATACAGTGATAGTGGAGGCGATACACATGACTGAGCGTGCAAAACGAACGAAACGAAGACGAAATTGGAAAAAACCTGCGAGCTTTTTAGCATTTGTCGGACCTGCTTTTCTGGCATTTGTCGCCATCGTGCTCATCCCGTTTTTCAATGGAATTTACTACAGTTTCACAGATTGGAACGGTGTGACTGGAGAATTAAATTTTGTAGGATTGGATAATTATCACCGTTTGTTCTTCGAAGATGAACAGTTTCGGGCATCTTTTTGGATCACGACGAAATATACGATCGTATCCGTCGTATTGACAAACATCGTTGGTTTTTCGTTGGCACTTCTGTTGACGATGAACATTAAGACACGGAACTTCTTACGCACGATTTTCTTCATGCCGAACTTGATTGGTGGATTGATTCTCGGATTCATCTGGCAGTTCATTTATGTAAAAGGATTTGCCTCGATCGGTGCGTTGACGGGGTGGAGTCTATTCGAATTACCGTGGCTCGGAGATGCGCAAACAGCCTTTTGGGGCATCGTGATTGTTGCCATCTGGCAAGGCGGTGGATATGTCATGGTCATCTATATCGCGGCGTTACAAAACGTGCCGACTGATTTGATGGAGGCGGCACGAATTGATGGGGCGAACCGTTTCAAGATGCTTCGACATATCACGTTGCCGATGATCATGCCATCGATCACCATCTGTTTGTTCTTGACCATCTCTTGGTCGTTCAAAGTGTTCGATACGAACTTGTCGCTCACGAATGGGGGGCCGTTTAAATCGACCGAGATGTTAGCCTTAAATATTTACACGGAATCTTTTGTGAATAACAACTATGGTCTCGGGTCGGCCAAGGCGGTCATCTTCTTCTTGGTCGTGGCTGCGATTACGGTGACACAAGTGTATGTGACGAAAAAACGGGAGGTGGAAGCATGACGACGGAAAAACTAGATCAAGTCGAGAATCAACCGACTTTGAAATCACAACGTATTCCGCAGCGACCGCTTCGTCCAGGAGCCTACTCTTGGAATCTTGGAGTCATTGAACTCGTTGCCATTCTACTCGGATTGCTTTATTTGGTACCGTTCTATTATGTTGTCGCCAACTCGTTCAAATCGATGGCTGAAATCTTTACGAACACGTCTGCTTTACCGAACGAATGGTTGACGTCGAACTATACAGAAGCGTGGGAAGCGATGAATTATGGACGTGTCTTTTTGAACTCGCTCCTCATCACGGTTGGGGCGAATGCGGTCATTGTCATCTTCACCTCGATGGCGGCGTGGAAACTCGTTCGGACGAAACATTGGATTTCCACAATGATCTTCTTCTTGTTCGTGGCTGCGATGGTCATTCCGTTCCAGTCCATCATGATTCCGCTCGTGAAGGTGTCTAGTATCCTCGGTCTGTTGAATAGTCATTGGGGACTGATCGTCATGTATCTAGGTTTTGGGTCTGGTATCTCGGTGTTCCTCTATCACGGATTCATGAAGTCGATTCCTGAGGAAATTGAAGAAGCCGCCATCATCGACGGTTGTTCGACGTGGGGTGTCTTCTGGCGCATCGTCTTTCCACTTCTCAAGCCCATCACGGTGACAATCGTCATCTTGAACAGCCTATGGATTTGGAATGACTTCTTATTGCCATCACTTGTTCTCCGTGATGTCGAGTTACGGACCATCCCGCTCGCGACATTCTATTTCTTTGGACAGTACACGAAACAATGGGATTTGGCGTTAGCTGGTTTAGTGTTAGGAATCGTTCCCCTTCTGGTCTTTTTCTTCGGCATGCAAAAGCATATCATCAAAGGGATCACAAGCGGTTCGATTAAATAACCCTCCCAAGGGAATCCTCCGTTCGCTACACGGAGGATTATTTTTTTTGAAAAAAACCGTTGACATTAGTCAGAATATTTATAATAATGAACTCAATTCAATTGTGAACGACGTCGAAAGGACGAGTACACGAAGGTAGTGAGTCAAGCGATCCGGGGGTGGTGTGAGCCCGGTCTTAACCCTTCGTCGAAAAACTTCCTGGAGTCGCTACCCGAACGCTTTGCCAGTAGACGTAGCCGGACCGCTCCCCGTTATCGGAGTTACGAGATGATTGTCTCGAAAAAGTGAGTAGATTCGTCTACTAATTTGGGTGGCACCGCGGAACCGAAGTCTTCCGTCCCATGTTCGATGGGAATGGAGGGCTTTTTTTCATGGCTTCATTTTCAAATATTCCACAATTGGAGGAAACGGAAAATGACAACAGCAACAAGCACGATGAAGGAAAGACAGCAGACGATCGCAGCAGTAAAGGCACTCTTTGAGGAGAAAGTCTCACGTGAACTCGGATTGATTCAAGTACAGGCTCCGTTATTCGTCGAATCAGCGAGTGGGGTAAACGATCACTTGAACGGCGTGGAGCGTATCATTCAGTTTGATACGATGTATCCGGGACATGAACTTGAAATCGTTCAGTCACTTGCGAAATGGAAACGCGAAGCGCTCGGTCGTTACGGATTCGGTGTCGGTGAAGGGTTATATACTCAGATGCGCGCCATTCGACGAGACGAAGAACTAGACGCCACACATTCTCTGTTCGTCGATCAATGGGACTGGGAACGAGTGATTGCTCGAGAAGAACGGACGATGGAATTTTTGAAAGCGACGGTTGAGTCAATTTACGCAGCGCTCCGCGAAACAGAAGCGGAAGTAGAGAAAGCGTACGGCATTGAAGCGATTCTTCCGGAGATGATTCATTTCATCACGAGTCAGGAGTTGGAGGATGCGTATCCGACGATGACGCCAAAAGAACGTGAAACGGCAATCTGTAAAGAGTACGGCGCGGTCTTCATTTCACAAATCGGAGATCTTCTCGCTTCAGGCATGAAACACGATGGGCGAGCGGCGGACTATGATGATTGGTCACTCAACGGAGACATTCTCGTATGGCATCCTGAACTCGAATCAGCTTTTGAACTGTCGTCGATGGGTATTCGTGTCGACGAAGTGGCACTTGATGCGCAACTGAAGAAAGCGGATGCGGAAGAGAAACGTGCGTACCCGTTCCATCAAGGGGTACTCGAAGGAACGCTCCCACTCACAATCGGAGGTGGAATCGGGCAATCGCGTATTGTGATGTATCTCTTACGCGCTCGTCATATCGGCGAAGTGCAAACATCGGTCTGGCCGCGAGAAGTCATTCAGTCGTGCAAAGAAGCCGGCATCAGCTTGTTGTAATATAATAAGAAGAAACACGGAACAGGACTCGGTAAAAGAGTCCTGTTTTTTCTGTGCAACATTTTCCACCCTATTCGTCAATTTTGACACCTACATAGTGGAAGCGTTTTCATTTAAAGTTGAATTTGTAAAGAATGGATGAGATTAAGGGAGGAAATGAGATGAAACGGAAGTGGAAATTGTCGACAGCGGTCATGACGGCAGGGATGGTCTTATCACTCGCGGCTTGTGGTGGCGGATCGCTCACGGATGAAGGATCTTCTGAAGGGAATGCCGATAGCGGTGACAAAAAAGACGTCACGTTAAACGTTTTCCAATTCAAAGCGGAGATCGCGAAAGACCTTGAAGCGATGGCGAAAGAGTACGAAGAAGAAACAGGTGTGAAAGTCACGGTTCAAACGGTCGGCGGCGGGGCAGACTATGGGGCAGCCCTCAAATCACAGTTTGCTTCAGGCAACGAACCGGATATCTTCAACAATGGTGGATTCACAGAAGCACAGACATGGAAAGACAAATTGGAGGACCTATCAAGTGAGAAGTGGGTCGGAGATTTGACAGAAGTCGCCAAAGAACCGATGACGATGGACGGTAAACTCTACGGTATGCCGATGAACCTAGAAGGATACGGATTCATTTATAATAAAGAACTATTTGAAAAAGCGGGAATCAAAGAGTTACCTAAAACACTTTCTGAATTGACTGCTGCCGCTGAAAAGTTAGATCAAGCAGGAATCACACCATTCTCTGTCGGTTATGCAGAGTTTTGGATTTTAGGCATTCATTTATTAAACATTCCAATGGCGCAACAGGATGACCCGGATGCGTTCATTCAAGCATTGAACGAGAATAAAGCGAAGTTTGAAGACAATGAACAGTTCCAAGAGTTTTTAAAACTGTTTGATTTGACGATTAAATACGGAAACAAAAACCCGTTGACGACGGACTATAATACACAAGTCACACAGTTCGCCCAAGGAGAGACAGCGATGCTCCAACAAGGGAACTGGGCGCAACAGATGATCCTTGATGTGAATCCAGACATGGAAATGGGCTTCGTTCCGATTCCGATCAATGACGATGCGGAGAAGATGGATCGACTTCCGGTCGGTGTCCCGAACAACTGGGTTGTCAACAAAAACTCGAAGTATAAAGAAGAAGCGAAAGACTTCTTAGAGTGGATGGCGACGTCGGATACTGGAAAAGACTACATGGTCAATAAATTCAAGTTCATCCCGGCCTTCAAATCGATTGAAGCCAATGATCTTGGACCACTCGCTGATGACATTTTGGCGTATTCGAATGAAGGGAAGACCATCTCTTGGAACTGGTTCAAGTATCCGGATGGAGCTGTAAACGAATATGGTGCCCTCATGCAGGCATATGTCGGTGGACAAAAAACAGGTGAAGAAATGCTTCAGGACTTCACGAAAGTATGGCAAGACAAAGTGAAATAAGTATGGCGCAGACGGTGAAATGACCCCTTCACCGTCTGTGTTTTTTTTATGAAGAAATTGTCACAGTAATCCCATACAAACCACACACATACCTGTGGGGGTTTCAGTAGAATGATTGTTGTAAGCGCTTTTTAGAAGGAGGGGACATGAAACGATTACTGATTTGTATCCTGTTTTTGTGTTGGGCACCACATGTTGACGCGAAAGAACATTCAATTTCGTTGACTGAACCCATCATCATCGAATCGAATGAACATTTTGATGGAAATGGGAAAGTCTATACGAGTTGTGGGCAACCTGCGTTTATCATTCGTGGAACGGGAGCGGTGCTCGAACGTGTAACAATCCATCAGTGTGAGGAAGATGGGGTGCCGGCCATCCAAGTATCTGGTCTTGGACATCAACTTCTCGATGTCTCCATTGAATCTTCTGGAACTGGACTATGGATTGAGGATAGTTACGGAGTCCGTGTCAGTCGAACCGTTGTGGTTGGGAATGGAAAGTCAGATGGGGTCGTTCTTATGAATAGTGAAGCGGCTGAATTAAATGGAGTTGTCGTGAAGACGGTACGAGATGGGATATACATAGAGAACGGGTCCAATCACACGATTGTCCGACCCACAGTCTCGCATTCGCGCTACGGCATTCATTTGATGTTTCCGACAGATGTTGTGATTTCGGTACCCGAACTTCATCATAATTTGACCGGTGCGATGATTATGGGAACGAATCGAGTCGTTTTAAAAAACGGGAACGTGCATGACCAATTCGGAGGAACGGCAACGGGACTGATGTTATATGAGGCCGTTGACACAACGATTGAGATGACGAATATTTTTGGGAATCATATTGGCTTATTCGCAGAGCAGTCGGCAGGAACGACACTCGAGCGGAATACAATCAATGGGAACGATATTGGGTTCCAATTGAAACAAGCAACAGGGATGATGGTTCTTCAGAACAATCTGTTGGGGAATCGTGAACCGGTGACGACGTTAGACTCACATGACAACGTCGTACAAGGAAATGTCTGGGGTGGTGCGACACTAGACCTGACTCGTGACGGGTATAGCGAGATTCCATATCGGACCGATCCGTATTTGTTTCTATTGACGGAATCCTATGAAGCGTTCGAACTGTTGTATGGGTCGCCAGGTCTTCTTATGCTAGAAAACATATTAAGAAGTCCAGAAGAAGAATCTTTAACCGATCTATCGCCGAAAACCTATTCGGCGACATGGAAGTGGAATGGCTCGATTTGGAGCTTGAGCAGTATTGGATTGATTATCATGATTTGGATATTTGGGAGGAAACGACATGAAATCGTATAAACAAGTAGCGGGACTTTTATCTGTTGCAGGACTATCTTTGGCACTCGGAGCATGTTCAAGTGCATCGGCAGAACCGTTTGACATCAAATGGGGTGAAACCGAGTGCGAAGTATGTAAGATGAAAATTATGGATCAGCAGTTCGCAGCGGAAGCCATCATGGAAAATGAAAAGGGATATGCGTTCGATGATATCGGATGCCTCATGCGTGATTGGTATCCTGAACAAAAAGAAGAAGATATTGCTGCGATGTACGTAAAAGACTTCAATACAAAAGATTGGGTCGAATTAGACGAAGCGATGTTTGTTTACGACAAAGAGTCGAAAACACCAATGGCTTATAACATACTCTCGTTTGCGAAAGAGGCAGATGCTGAAGCATATGTCGATGAAAATGGCGGCGAGATGATAGACTTTGATCAATTAAAAGATCATACATGGGAACGTGGCGAGATGAATATGAAGATGGACGACGAGGGTTCAATGGACGGAATGGATCAAGATGGTGAGATGGACATGGAGATGGACTCAGAAGAAGAAGGACAGTAAATCATGTCTCTATGGAAGATGGAGTGGGCACGTAGTCTACGTCAACGAGAGAATTATGCTTTTCTCCTGACTTGGGTCCTCACGCTCGTCCTTCTCGGTGGACTTGGCCAAGCATTACCTGTTGCCGCAGAGTATACGAATGTCAGTGCAACGCTCATCACGGTGCTTGGTCTACTGCTTCCTTTATTGATTTTGCTGACGACAGCACTTCATTGGGGGCAGGAAGGGGAGTCGAAAAGACTGACCCTACTTTCAACATTTACTTATCCGAAGTGGAAATTGATCTTCATCCGATTCAGCTCGTTTTTCGTTACACAAGTCCTGATTTTGTTATTAGCTTTCTTCATTGCCTCACTCGTGGTCGCACAGTCGTTCGCAACATGGATGATTCTGTTGTTTTATGCGATTGGATTGATGATGTATGCGACAGCGCTTGGGACCTTGCTCGGACTACTCGCGCGCAAACGGATTCGAGCAATACTACTGGCCTTTCTCATATGGGTTGTCTTCATTTTACTTTGGCCGACGATTCTTGTGACCATCATTTCTGGACTTCCTTATGGGATGCAAGTGAACGGGATGACAGTAGCACTATTTCTAAACGGATTTGACTTGATGCGAGTGTGGGCAAGTACGAGCGTGTCATCAACCGATGTGTTCGGGGATGTCTATCTCAATTTGTTGCATTGGATGAATCAGCCAATCGGGCATGTCGTAGTCTGGTCTAGCTTGCTCATGACGAGTGGTTTCATGCTATGGCTTGCCTCGACAGTCATGTACGGAGGGAAGAAACATGATTAACTGTATGGACGTTGGGAAAAAATATGGCGATTCATGGTCACTCCATCCCGTTCGTGAAGAAATCGCCCCAGGTAAAATCGTTGCACTTTGCGGAAGCAACGGTGCGGGGAAGTCGACACTTTTGAATCTAATGAACGGTACGATCAAACTGAGTACCGGAACCATACAATTGAATGGTTACACGATGAAACAGCGGATGAAATACAATGATAGTTTTGGTTATATGCCAGATGACTTCTCATTTGATGAAGCATGGACCGTCGAAGAGACCTATGCCTACTATGCTCTTTTACAAGGAGCACGTCCGAATTCTGAAGTACTAAGACGAGTCGGTTTGTATGAACATAAACGGAAGCGCGTTGCCGAACTTTCAAAAGGGATGCGACAACGCCTCTTGTTATCTCAGGCTCTGGTGAGCAAACCCGACATCTTGTTGTTGGATGAGCCGACGAACGGACTCGATCCGCTGTGGATGCAGATGCTTCAAAACTTACTACGCGAAGAGGCGGAGCGAGGAGCAGTCATCGTATTTTCAACACATCAACTAGATGTCGCGGCAATGTTGTCAGATGAAGTCTGGATGATGAAGGCTGGTGCTATTTGTGGGAAGGTATATGTCCACGATGAACGAGCCGCATACGAACGCCTAAAAGAATTCTTTTTTGAATCGAGAGATGACACTTGTCAAATCGACGCGGCTCGCACAAAATAATAAACAGTTGAAGTGGTGTTCGGAACCTTCCGACGCCACTATTTTTTTGGGGAGATGGAATGAATGAGAAAAAACGTAACCGTTGCCCTCTTACTGGCAACTTTTTTAGCGGCGATTGAAGGGACGGTCGTGTCAGTTGCGACGCCTGTCATCGCCAGTGAGTTGAACGGGGCAACACTTGTCAGCTGGGTGTTTGCCGCCTTCTTACTTTTTACGGCTGTCTCAACACCGATTTACGGGAAAGTGGCAGACTTGTTCGGGCGTAAGCGCGTCTTGTTGTTTGGAATCGGATTGTTCACGGTGTCGTCCTTGTTATGTGGGTTAGCGACATCCATGGAACAACTCATCGTCTTTCGGGCGTTGCAAGGTCTCGGGGCTGGTGCCGTTCTCCCGATTTCGATGACGATTATTGGAGATTTGTATAAATATGAAGAGCGTGGAAAAATTCAAGGGATTTTAAGTGCCGTGTGGGGTGTATCAGGTGTGCTCGGTCCTGTCATCGGTGGATTTTTAGTCGAAACGCTATCGTGGCGTTACGTATTCTTATTAAACGTGCCATTTGCGTTACTCTCGTTCATCATGATTATTCTTTTTTATAAAGAAACTGTCGCTGAAACGAGCGAGCGGATTGATTTGAAAGGTGCTCTCTTGTTCGCTGGAGGAACGACCGCGTTTTTATACGCTCTGATCACGTTCAGTGAAACGAATGAATGGACGACGACCATCGTCGGGAGCGGTGTACTAAGTCTCGCATTGTTAGGTGGATTTTTCTTGTCAGAACGAAGAGCAAAATCACCGTTATTGCCGTTTGATTTGCTCAAGCAACCGACGATTGCGGCCATTAACGGTTCTGTCTTTTTCGCGGCCTGGGTGCTCGTTTCCATGTCTGCCTACATCCCGATTTGGGCGCAAGCCGTATTAGGAAAGACAGCGACCGAGGCTGGATTCATGTTGATGCCGTTGTCTGTTGCATGGACATTCACTTCGATTATCGGGGGACGGACACTCGGTGTGGCCTCTCCAAGACGCCGCGCGTTAGTTGGGATGGGGCTACTCGTCATCGGAACGTTCACGTTGACACTCTTATCTCAATCAAGCTCAGATTTGTGGGTATATGGTGCGGTGGCACTGATTGGGGTAGGATTCGGATTGTCGCAACCGATGTTCATCGTCGTGTTGCAAACCGTCGTTTCCTATCATCAGCGGGGAACGGCAACCGCGACCAATTCCTTCTTAAGTACGGTCGGTCAAACACTCGGTGTCGCCGTGTTTGGAGCTGTCTTTAACTTTGTCGTGCTCAACGACTTTAAAAAAAGCATTGCGTTATCCCAAGTATCTTTAGAAGACTTCTTCAATCAAAGTATCACGAAAACGCTGGATGCTTCTGTCCGTCTGCAAGGTGAACAGATTATTGCGACCGGACTAAACAGTATCTTCATCGGGGCGATGATTGCAGCCGTGATTGCCTTCATCATCGCAACCCGTTTGCCAGCCCGCCCACCGGAACCTTCACAGCGCCCGTAAAACAAGGGTATGATGAGGAAAAGGGAGGCGAGCCAACATGAAACGTCAAATCGGGATTGTGACACTATTGTTTCTTATGGGATGTGCGCCAGAACCGACGAACGAAGGTACGGAATCACCACCTGCGGAAGAACCAACACGTGAGGAGACGACCACCACGCAGGAACCAAACACCGGTGAAGAGACGGAGCTAAACGTTGGAGACGTGACCGCCATCGCTGAAAATTTGGAAATCCCGTGGTCACTCGCTCGAACTTCGGACGGATGGTTCGTATCGGAACGTGGTGGCACCATCACGGTAATCGATGATTCGGGTCGCGCGACACAACAGAAAGTGACCTTGAACGAGGACGTGTTCGAAATTGGTGAGGGCGGGTTTCTCGGGATTGCGCTAAGCGCAGATTTTGAGTCGAGCGGAATCCTTTATGCGTACCACACGTATGGCTCGTCCGGAAGGAATATTCAGAATCGGGTAGTCGAATTGACGTGGGACGGGGAACGATTTGAAGAGACCGGGGTTCTGCTAGACCAAATTCCGGGGGCGCGCTTCCATAACGGGGGACGTCTGCTAATCGATGGAGCATACCTTTGGGTGACGACAGGTGATGCACTTGTGCCTGAACTCGCTCAAGACGAATCGTCTCTAGCAGGGAAGATTTTACGAATTCCATTGTCGGGTGACGGCGAACCGACCGACTGGATCTACTCATTGGGTCATCGGAATCCACAAGGACTGAGTCGGATTGACGACGTTCTCTATGCGAGCGAACATGGGGCGAGCGGACATGACGAGGTCAACGTGATTGAAGAAGGGAACAATTATGGATGGCCACTCATTGAGGCAAACGAGGAACGAGACGGTCTCGTCACGCCATGGTTTGAAGTCGGGGACACGTCTTGGGCGCCATCCGGGATTGCGACCGATGCGCAGTATGTCTATATGGCGACACTACGGAACGAACGACTTGTCGCCATCGACCGGGAAACGAAGCAAGTCACGACGATTGTCGAAGGCGTAGGGCGAATTCGTGACGTGTGGTTGGATGACGATACGTTATATTTTATTTCGAACAATACGGACGGACGTGGCAATCCACAATCGCAAGACGACAAACTCTATCAAATGACCATCCGCTAGAAACTGACACATCCGTCAGTTTCTATTTTTTTCGTTGTTTCTTCTGGAAGGAACGGTATAATTAAACATGTATTTTGGAAAAAGAAGGAGAAAATAGATGGAACATTCAAACTTGGTACATAAACGAGAAAAGTTATACTTCTCATTATTAGTCGCTGCAAGCGTACTCGTCTTGATTTTAGGAATCGCTCTGACAATCGTATCATTCGGACTTTTCTTATGGATTATCGGGACAATGGTAGCACTCTCGCTGTTTACGCACTGGATTCAAATCGGATATATTCGAACGAATGGTGTCAAGGTGACGCCTCGTCAGTTCACAGAGCTTCATGAGTTGGTTCAACGCGTGGGGACTGAGATGGGCATTCGATTGTTGCCGGATGTCTATATCTTACAAGCGGGCGGCCTGTTAAATGCTTTCGCCACACGATTCTTTCAAAAGAATATGGTCATCTTATATTCTGACGTCGTGGAATTGACACGGACTGGTCAGACAAAAGAAGTCGAGTTTGTCATCGCGCACGAATTGGCACATATTCGTCGCAACCATGTTCAAAAGCAATGGGTCGTCTTGCTTGGTAGTATCATCCCGTTTTTAGGGTCCGCTTATTCCCGTGCTTGTGAATATACGTGTGACCGGATGGCTGCGCATTACCTTCAAGATTTCGGAGCGGCGAAACGAGCGTTAACTGTCCTAGCCATCGGTGGACCACTTGCCAAAGAAGTGAATGAATTTGACTATCTGTATGAAGCGAGTCGGGAGAACGGATTCATTGCGAAGTTTAGTGAATTATTGTCAACACATCCAACGTTACCGAAACGCATCGCGGCGATTGCGACACATGCCGGGGAAGAAAATGTTCCGGTCTTTAAAACAGCAGAATATGTAAGAGCCTCTGTCATTTCAATGATTCTATTGACGGTCATCGGATACGGGGCGATCATCACTTATTTCGTCATGAATGATGATTTATCTGACATCATTGCATCGGCAATGAGCGAGGATTTCGAAGAGGATTGGGAAACGGAATTAGGTGAACCGATTCAAGAGCTGACGTACATGAATGCGAACTACGAAGATATTGAAGCGGAACTGGCAAACGGCGCAGATGTGAACATACAAGACGAATATGGGGAAACACCACTTCATAACTTGTTCTATAATGACGACGTCGATCCTGAAACGGTACGCCTCTTACTTGATAACGGTGCGGACGTCACGATTGAAAATGAAGAAGGCATGACACCGATTGATTTAGCGCGAGACATGGGACAAGGTCCGGCAATCATTGAATTAATGAAATCATATGAGTAACAGATTGAATCTCGTTTCGAAAGGAACGGGATTTTTTTAGAATTCTTTGCAAACGTTTGCATAACGCGTGATATACTCGTGAGGTAGGGGGGATATCGGTGAATAGCATTCGGACAAAGTTAACGGGAATGATTGCATTGACCATCATCGTGCCGGTCATAATCGCGACAATCATTTCGTTTTGGTATGTACAAGACCGTGAACGTGAACGCGGACTCGAAATGACCGAATGGTCGCTCGAACGGGGAACGCGTCAGATGGAACGTTATATCTCTGACTTGAGTCGACTGCCGACAAGTCTATACGCTGATCGTGACGTATTGGACATATTGGAGTATGGACCGGGGTTGTCATTAAGAGAGACGGAGATTGAAGTAAGACGTGCGCTCCTCGCGATGTATTTGTCCCGGGAAGATGTAGCGCAAATTCAACTGTTGATGCTTGAAGATATGGACTCATTTGCTGCTTATAAAATGAAGGTGTCACCACGTTCGAAGCGAGAACCGAGTGCTGTCCAACAACAGTTGTTGAACAATCCGAAAAGTCGCGTCCTGCTTGAAGCGTCACATCCGCTCATCCCGTATCATGATTTTGGACCGATTGTGACACAAGAAGATGTCGTCACCCTTCATTTCAGACTCGATAAAATTGAAACGGATGAACCGTTAGCCATTCTATCACTCGATATCCCAGAAGATTTATTCATCGGACAGTTGGCTTCTCTTCAAAATAGTCCGGATGAAAGTCTATGGTTCGTCGGTGAGGACAATCGTGTGTTCGCCCATCTTGGGGATGGCGAGATTCCTTCTTCGATTCAACCGAGATCGCTTTCGACTGATGGGAAACACCATCAAATCACAAAAACATTTGAGTTTGATCATCAACAATTTTACGTTGGAAAGTCAATCCCAGATCAGCTCTTGACGGAACCAGCCTCACGAACATCGTTCATTATTTTATTAGTTGGAATCATCTCTCTCATATTGGCACTGATCGGCGCGACCTATGCCTCGATGAAACTGACGACTCCCATCAAGACATTGACTTCAAATATATGGCGAATCGAGCAAGGGGATATGACCGTGTCGTTCGATTCCCTCGGAAATGATGAGTTCGGTGTGCTCGGGAGACAGTTCAAGCGAATGATTGAACGGATTGATGATTTAATTCAACGGGAGTATAAACTGGCATTAGAAAATCGGACAAACGAACTTCGGGCGTTGCAGGCGCAAACGAATCCGCATTTCTTATTCAATGCGTTACAGTCGATTGGCACATTGGCATTGAAGGGAGACGGCAAGACGGTCTATCGATTGATCACACAACTCTCTTCGATGATGCGATATACGATGCATCCAGAAGAGTCGATGGTGACGCTGAAACGAGAGATTGAACATTTGAACTCATACATTCGGCTGCAAGACGTGCGTTTTCCGAATCAGTTTCAAGTGAGCGTCTCAGTCCCTGAAGACCTTCAAGAACGGATTGTTCCCAAAATGATTTTACAGCCGCTCGCAGAGAACTTTTTCAAACATGGGTTCGAGCGGGATGGATCAGCTTTAGCAAATCGATTTGATGTGAAGGTATGGAATGAGGGGGCAACACTCGTAATTCGTTGCGAGAATAGCGGTCGTTCTTTGACGACGGGAGAGTGGGAACGAGTCATGTCACGAATCGAACAAAATGATTCGACATTTTATGACACAGAGGGCACAGGATTACGAAACATTCGTGATCGACTCATGTTAAACTATAATCGGGAGGCAGAATTTATGTTGGCTACACCTGAAACAGGCGGTTTTCGAATCATGATGCGTTTCCCGGCAACGGATAAAGAGGTGGCATCATGACGAAAGTGTTGATTGTAGATGATGAATCTCCAGTAAGGGAAGCGGTAAAATTACTCGGCGAATGGGAACGGTTCGGTGTGAAGGCCGTACTCGAGGCAAAGAACGGACTTGAGGCGAAGGCGCTCATCGAGCAGGAACGACCGGCTTTAATTCTATCCGATATTCAAATGCCCCATTGTGATGGCATCGAGCTGATGGAGTGGGTACACGACCACGCTTCATATTCTAAGCTCGTTGTGTTGACAGGATACGATGAATATTCGTACATGCGGCGTGCCATTCAATACGGGAGCTTTGATTATTTGTTGAAGCCGATCGACCCGGATGTATTAAACGATACGTTGGCACGTGCGTTGGCGGACGTAGTACATGAATCGAGTGAAGATCCGATTGCCCAGATTGGAACTTATATTGAACAACACTTTGCGGAAGAACTGAGTTTGCAAGGAATGAGTGAACGGTTTTACTTAAGTCGGGAGTATATCTCACGACGATTTAAACAACAATATGGCGTGAATTTATCTGAGTACGTATTGACGATTCGGATGAACGAAGCAAAGCGCCTGTTAGAAACGAGTAGACAGCGTATCTATGAAGTCGCCCAAGCAGTCGGCTTTTCGGACGACAAATATTTCCGAAAAGTCTTTAAAAAACAAGTCGGTGTTACTCCGAACGAATTTCGGGAACAAGTTCAACGACAAGCTTAAAGGAGGAATTCAAACATGAGTGTACACATTGGAGCTCAAGAAGGACAAATTGCAGAAACGGTATTACTTCCAGGGGATCCGCTTCGCGCCAAATACATCGCGGAAACGTTTTTAGAAGACGTCGAATTATATAACGAAGTTCGTGGCATGTACGGCTTCACAGGAACATACAAAGGCAAACGGATCTCGGTTCAAGGTACAGGGATGGGTGTCCCATCGATGTCGATTTATGTGAACGAACTCATCATGTCGTACGGTGCTAAAAACTTGATTCGTGTCGGAACAGCGGGCGGCATTCAAGAAGACGTCAAAGTACGTGACGTCGTCATTGCGATGAGCGCATCAAGTGAAATGGGACAAAACCGTGTTCGTTTCAACGGAATGGACTATGCGCCAACAGCGACGTTCGACCTCCTACATCGTGCGTATATGAACGCAGAGAAAGCAGGGATTCCGGTCAAAGTCGGACAAATCTTCACGGCTGACCAATTCTATCAAGATGATTTCCATCACTTCAAGAAATGGGCGGACTTCGGTTGCCTCGCGATCGAGATGGAAGCAGCAGGTCTTTACACGCTTGCAGCAAAACACAAAGTGAATGCGTTGACGATCCTCACGATCTCTGACCACTTGTTGACGGGTGAAGAGACGACTTCAGAAGAGCGTCAGTCGACGTTTGATGAAATGATTCGTGTCGCTCTCGACACAGCCGTCGAAGTGACAAACTAAGCGACTTTCCCTATAGCCTCTGGCTGTAGGGATTTTTTGTGTCTAAACCCATTCATCCCTATGAAACGATTGGAGCTCTAGCTAGACTAAGAATAAGATCACGGGAAAGAGGAATAGTCCGATGAAAACGCCATCACGTTTTATATTATATAATCGTATTTTTTGCCTTTTTTGATTTATTCGCCCAACTTCCAATCATGAGTACGTTTGCGGTATCCGTTGGGGCATCTTCGTTTCTCGCTGGCTTTTCCATTGCAATCTATTCGTTGACGAACACGTTTGGAAATGTACTTTCCGGTATATGGACCGACAAAAGTGGCCCATATCGTGTGTTGATTCTCGGTTTATTTTTGACGAGCCTCAGTTTATTGGCCTATCAATTCGTCGAGTCGCCATTCATGTTACTGCTTGTCCGATGTGTCCACGGCTTTATGGCAGGACTCATCGTGCCGGCTGCCTTTACGCTGTCTGCGAACATCACCTCGATGAACCGTCAAGGAAAGAAAGTTGCCATCACCGGTAGCTTTGTCGGATTGGCGGCCATCATCGGTCCTGCGTTCAGTGGAATTATCGCCAGTGTCACATCACCACCGACCGTTTTTTTATTCGTCTCTTTATTCGGTTGGGTGATTCTCGTCGTGACGATTGTGACGATGCGACGAAGTCAAACGGGCGAGACAATAAGAGAAAAAAAGAGAACACGGGAAAAGCCGGATCCGAAAGTGATTCGGGCCTATTGGGGTGCGTTCTTCCTCATGTTTTCCCAAGGGGCACTCGCCTTTTTATTACCGCTCCATGTACAGGAACTTGGATATGATTCAAGGTTGAGCGGGACGCTACTTAGTCTGTTCGGCGTGGTCGCCGTTTCATTCTTTTTATTACCGACGAATCGATTGTTCGATCGGTTCTCGCCGACCAAATTGACCGCGCTTGGGGTGGCAATCATTGGGGCAAGCCAGGTGTTCATTGGACAATCGAGTGTACAAATGAGCCTATATGGGGTACTTGCCTTATATGGTGTCGGGTTTGCCATTTTATTCCCGGCCATCAATACGTTGTTGATTCAAACAACTTCTCCACAAAATCGAGGGAGGGCATACGGTGCGTTCTATGCCTTTTTCTCTCTTGGAACGGTAGTGGGGTCATCGTTCTTAAGTGTTCTTCCGCTCTCAATCGCCCAGCAATTCACACTGACCGGCTTGATTTTAGGGAGCGCGAGCCTCATCTTTCTTGTCAGTGCACGAAAGAAGGGACAGATGTTTTGACACGACCGAGGCAATCGATTACTCTATGATTAAACGTTTAAACATTTAAACGCTTTGTGTGCGTTAAATCGATGAAAGCGTTTTTTTTCGATTCGCTTTTCACACGATGTTACAATGAAATCAATGTGATGAATCATAAGGAGGAAATTTCATGCTGGCACCGATTGAACAGTTGACGATTGACGAACTAGTCCAGAAACAGCGCCGCTTCTTTAAAACCCAGGCGACAAAATCAATGGCATTTCGTTTGAGCATGCTGACGTTTTTAAAGGAGTCCATTAAGCATCACGAGGCGGATTTGTTAGAGGCCCTTCGCGAAGATTTGAACAAGTCCGAAATGGATGCATACACGACGGAAATCGGATTTATTTACGACGAGATTTCACGAACGACGCGTGAATTGAAAAGATGGATGCGTCCGAAGCGTGTCCGAGGAACGGCCATCCATCTTGGGATGAAGAGTGAGGTTCAGTACGAGCCATATGGTACGGTATTGATTATCGCTCCATGGAATTATCCATTCCAATTGGCTGTTGCGCCGCTCATCGGTGCGATTGCCGCAGGGAACACGGCCGTCGTCAAACCTTCAGAATTAACGCCGAATGTGGCGCGCGTCCTGACGCAAGTGTTAGAGCGTGCCTTCACTGACCGATATGTGGCGAGTGTCGAAGGAGATAAAGACACAGCGCAAGAGCTGTTGGACCAAAAATGGGATTATATTTTCTTCACGGGATCGACGCAAGTTGGCCGAATCGTCAACCAGGCGGCAGCAAAACACCTGACGCCAGTCACGCTCGAACTTGGTGGAAAATCACCTGTGATCGTTCACGGAGATGCGAACGTCTCCATTGCGGCAAAACGTATCGCGTGGGGAAAATGGATGAACGCCGGGCAAACGTGTGTCGCACCAGACTATGTGCTCGTTCATGAATCACAACAAGAAACATTATTAGAAGCGATCAAACAAGAGGCGTTTGCGATGTTTGGGAACGGTGTCGGTACGAAACGATACACGCGCATCGTCAATGGATCACACTTCGACCGTTTGTCTCACTATTTGACAGAAGGTGATCTTGTGTTCGGTGGAGAGACGGATCGGGATGAACTGAAAATCGCACCGACCGTCATGACGAACCTCCATGAAGATGCTGACGTGATGAAAGATGAGATTTTCGGTCCGATTTTACCGGTCATTCCATATCGTCAACTAGATGAAGTGATCGAGTTCATCTCGGACCGACCTCACCCATTGGCGCTCTATCTCTTTACCGAGTCGAAGGATGTGGAAAGAACCGTCATGAAGCACCTTTCCTTTGGTGGCGGATGTGTGAATGATGTTATCATGCACTTGACCAACCCGAATCTACCGTTTGGTGGAGTGGGTGAGAGCGGAATGGGAGCCTATCATGGACGTACGAGTTTTGAGACGTTCAGTCATGCGAAGTCCATTTTGAAAAATACGACGAAATTTGATTTACCGGTCCGATATCCGAACTTCAAACCGGCCGAACAATTGATTCGTTTTATTCAACGATAAGGGAATAAAGAGATTCGGGTGCTATACCGAATCTTTTTATTTTGAAAAGATTGTTTGAAATGTCACATACTTTTCTGATACTCGCTGTCACACTCCTGTATAATAAAGTCATAAATGGAACGGACGAATGAAACATGGAGGGAGCACCGAGCTATGTCAATGCAATGTGGAACGACCCAACCGAACAGTTTTGTATTCTCAGATGAAACGAAGCAATTGTTACTCGAAATGATGACGATCCAACATCATCCGAAAGCGAGTATCGTATGTTGGGAAGGCGAGAAGTGTGAAAAGTTCTTTTACTTAAAGAGTGGTTCTGTCAAATTCACAAAAATCACGAAAAAGGGAAATCCGCTTGTCATGTTCATGTATGGGGCAGATGATTTCTTTGGTGAATTCGATATTGTGGAGACTTTCCCTAGTTCATATAGCATCGAGACGACCGAAGAGAGTACAATCGGGACGATTTCAAAACGTGAATTGGAATCGCTCATGCAACGTGATATTCGATTTGCTGGAGAAATCTTACGATGGACCTCGATGATGCGTAAACATTCCGAGATGAAAGTACGTGACTTATTGCTATACGGTAAACCAGGGGCGTTAGCCTCGACGTTGCTTCGGATGGCTGCGATGCAAGGTGTGGAGGAAGAAGGTACAATCGTGATTCCTCGTCATCCTTCCGATGGTGAGCTCGGACAATTGATCGGAGCCCCGCGAGAGACGGTGAACCGCTTGATTAGTCAGTGGCGAAAGGATGGGGTCATCAGCACGACCGGTAAATCGATCGTCATCCACGATGTCGATTTTTTAAAGGAACTATGCCATTGCGAGGGTTGTCCAGCAGGAATATGTCGTTTGTAAACCGCCTCTACATCAGGCGGTTTTTTTGTGGACTGTTTTGAATAAATGTGAACTTTATGTGTTGAAACTACGCAAAATTGATGTGATTGTCACTTTTGAAGTGATAAATATCACATATTAACGCCTTGGCGATTGCATACAATAAAGGTGGAAAAACAACCGAAAGGGGTCTTACACGTGGAACATAAAGATGGGCAAGAGCCGAACTTAAAGGGAACGTTTACATCGGTCATGATCGTGGCGGGTGTCATCATCGCCATGTGGTCATCAGTCTTTTACTTATTCGTCACACGATAAACATGTAGGGAGGAGGTCTCGTCGTGCATATTCATAAACTAGAAAAATATTGGCTAACATTTGGTATCATTCTTCTCGCAGTCTTCTTGACTGTTCTTGGGGTATCCGCATTCGCGGCAGGCAATCAACCCGCATCGGATGCGGATTTGATTGACCCGGCAAAAGTAAATCAGACAGCTCCATTTGACAAACCAGGACTTCATCAAATTGGTGAAAATGAATACGAACTGGTCATGATCGCACAAGCGTTTACGTTCACACCAGGAAATGTTGAAATTCCAAAAGGGGCAAAAGTGACATTCCTCGTCACGTCACCTGACGTCGTTCATGGATTTCAGTTGACGGGTACACCGGTCAACATGATGGTCGTCCCTGGACATATCAACTCATTGACGTATACGTTCGAAGATGCGGGTGAGTTCTTAATTCTTTGTAACGAATATTGCGGATCAGGACATCACATGATGTCGACTAAAATCAAGGTGGTGGAGTAAATGAATGACGTATCATCTAAACTAAAGCAATGGGAGATGGAACGTGGGGTCCCGGTTCCGAGCATCGGAGCGAAGGAAGCACGCCTAGCTTATGGTCACGTTTTTGTATCGGTACTCGCCATCTTGATTGGGGCGCTAGCCGGATTGACTCAAACGTTGATTCGGACGGGTGTCATTCCTGAAATCTTTGGATATTATCAATTGCTAACGGCTCACGGTATTATGCTCGGGATTGTTTTCACGACCATGTTCATCATCGGTCTCTTATATGCACTCCTTGCGAAATCGTTCGGACGCTTTGAATCATTCCCGACACGCGTCGCGTGGCTCGGTTTTTGGACGATGATCATCGGTGCTGTCATGGTAACCGTCATGATTTTGGCCAATAAAGGGACGGTCTTATATACATTTTATGCACCGCTTATGGCAGACCCGCTCTTCTATGTCGGGCTCGTCTTATTCGTAGTCGGGACATGGATGGCATCGTTTGCGATGTTCCGCATGTATGCGGACTACAAACGTGACAATCCTGGGATTCATCCACCACTCCCTGCATATATGAGTATTATGACGATGCTTCTTTGGGACATTGCTACACTCGGTGTCGCAGCAACGATTCTTTTCCAACTCCTTCCGCTCTCGTTAGGATGGACAGATACAGTCGGAATCGAGTTGTCTCGTACATTGTTCTGGTACTTCGGACACCCACTCGTTTATTTCTGGCTCATGCCGGCATATATTGTATGGTATACGGTCGTGCCGAAAGTCATCGGTGGAAAAATCTTCTCGGATGCGTTGGCACGGATGGCGTTCCTGTTGTTCTTGCTCTTCTCGTTCCCGGTCGGTTTCCACCATCAGTTGACAGAACCAGGGATCGAACCGTTTTGGAAGTTCGTTCAAGTCATCTTGACGTTCTTGGTCGTTATCCCATCGTTTATGACAGCATTCTCGCTCTTTGCGACGTTTGAACTTCGTGGACGCGCGCTCGGCGCGAAAGGGTTGTTCGGTTGGGTGAAGAAAATGCCGTATGGCGACGTTCGTTTCCTCGCACCATTCATCGGGATGTTATTCTTCATCCCAGCTGGTGCAGGTGGGATCATCAACGCTTCGCACCAATTGAATGCGATGGTCCACAATACACTTTGGGTCACGGGTCACTTCCATATCACAGTCGGAACTGCCGTTGCCTTAACCTTCTTCGGAACGGCATACTGGCTTGTCCCAGTCCTTCGTGGTCGTACGTTGACGAAGGCGATGAACAAACTTGGATTGATTCAAGCAGGGACGTGGGCAGTCGGTATGAGCATCATGTCGTATGCGATGCATATTTCAGGATTAAACGGGAACCCACGTCGTACGGGTCCGGCAACTTATTTCTCGGATGCGTTGACGCGTGAGTGGATCCCATATCACGTCATGATGGCAATCGGGGGAACGATTTTGTTCATCTCTGTTCTCATCTTCGTCTACTCGATGTTTAACTTGTCATTCCTCGCTCCTAAGGGAGAAGAAGAATTCCCGCTCGCTGAGACAGAAGAGGCGGCGATGGATACACCTCGTTATTTCGAGAACTGGAAACTATGGATCACGGTGACATTCGTCTTGATTGCCTTTGCATACACGGTTCCAATCTGGCACTTGATTGAGAGTGCACCTCCTGGAGCGCGTGGTTGGGTACTCTGGTAAACTAAAGTCAGCTCATTCGTGAGCTGACTTCTTTTGTGTGAGGAGGAACGACATGAACGTATCGGACGTCATTCGTGCAGCGCATTCGATGCACTCAGGGAATCGACCGTTTGTCGTAGCGATTGATGGATTGAGTGGAGCGGGCAAGACGACGCTCGTCTCGCATTTGAGCAATGAGTCGAATGTTTACGTTCTTCACATCGATGACTATATCGTCGAACGTGACAGACGCTATCAGACCGGAAAGCCTGAACCGACCGAGTATTACGCACTTCAATGGGACGTGTCGCGCTTAGAACGTGAACTGTTTCGTCCATTGAGGAATGGGATGACGGAATTGACGTTACCTCGTTACGTGTATGAACGAGATGTCATCGCAGAGGAGGTCGTGGACGTATCATCTGCGCATACAGTCGTCGTCGAAGGAATTTTTCTGCAACGACCGGAATGGCGACCTTATTATGATTATGTGATTTATCTCGACTGTCCCCGAAAAGTTCGGTACGAGCGAGTACTGAACCGGGATACATACCTCGGTGATCCGATAGCACGGCTTGAGAAATACAAGCGCAGGTACTGGCCAGGGGAAGAATTGTATCTACAACATGTCGACCCGAAAAGAGGAGCAGACATCGTGCTCTGACTGAATGTTTCAACATCTGACGTACGTGTCAGATGTTTTTTTTGGAGAAAATTTGAAAAAAAGATTGACGTCAAAGTGTATTACGCTAATAATACAGTTAGAAAGTGTATTAACCATGTCATACACTTAGAAAGGTGATGAACATGCAATTCAATACGAGGGCACCGGTTTACCTGCAAGTTGTCGACTACTTCAAGAAGAAGATGGCGCTCGGTGAACTGAGAGCCGGGGATGAGATGCCATCCCGGCGAGAACTAGCAAACGATTTAAAAATTAATCCGAACACCGTTCAAAAAGCGTTCAAGGAAATGGAGGATCAACAATTGATTACGACCGAACGAAATCGACCGAGTCGCGTGACGACAGATGACGTCATCCTCAAACACATTCGCTCTGAGATTGTAGACGATGCGGTCGCGGTATTTGTGGAAGCGATTCAAGAGCTTGACGTCTCGGTAGACGAACTTGTCGAGAAGATTAAACGACAGTATCAGGAGGGGAAGTACGATGATCGAAGTGTTGGGAGTTAAGAAACGCTATCGCCGGAAACAAGTCATTGAAGACGTTTCGTTCACAGCAAACAAAGGGGAGATCACGTGCCTCATCGGACTAAACGGAACGGGGAAATCGACGTTATTGAAAGGCATCATGGGATTGACACCTTTCGATAAAGGTTCGGTATTGATTGATGGAAAACCAATTGATTTGAATCGTGTCGCCTTTGTCGCCGACCATGCGATGTTCCCAATTCATTTCACGATTGAACAATGTGAGGCGTTTATGAAAGATTTTTATCCGACATTTGATTCGGCATTATTTGCTCGTCTCGTCGAAGATTTTAAATTGTTCCCGGAGGACAAGTTGAGCGAGTTATCGAAAGGGACGCTCGCCAAAGCGAACCTTGCGCTCGGGATTGCCCAAGATCCGGATTATCTATTGCTCGATGAGCCGTTCTCAGGAATCGATGTCTTTTCGAAAGAACAGATTGTTGAACTGTTCTCTAGTGAAATCATGGAGAACCGAGGCGTCCTCATCACGACACATGAAATTGAGGATATCGAGTATTTGATCGACAAGGCGGTCATGTTGAATAACGGACGCATCGTTCGTGAGTTTGATGTCGAGGATGTCCGTTTCATTCACGGGAAATCCATCGTCGATGTGATGAGAGAGGAGTACGGGGCATGAATCTATTGAAACTATTGAGTTGGGAAGTCGAGCGTGTCACGAAACCGTTCTTAATATTCGTCGCAGGTCTCCTCGTCGTCCAGTTTGGATGGCTCGGTTACTTTTTATGGAATGAGACGGATAAGTATGAACAGTTGCGACGAGAGGGAGCAGCTGACTACAAATTAATGTTTGTCAGTTACTTAAACGGGACTCCATATCTTTTATCTCTCGGGATTGCCGTCGCTACCGTGTTACTATACAGCATATGGATTTGGTATCGCGATTTTCAAGGACGAGGGACGTTCATGCTACGACTTCTGACGATGCCACAAAAACGGATGACAATCTTTTCCGCCAAACTTGCTACGATTTTGATGATGACTTTAGGATTGTTCGCCGTCGAATGGATTGCCCTCAAGTTACAATACATAGCATTTATAAGTTGGTTCGAGGACAAGATGATTCCGACTCAAGGATCATTTGAACAAGCACTATCGTACCAACCAATGCTATCTATGATGTATCCTTCTTCGCTCATCAACTTTGTCATTCATCAATTGATGATCACGATTGTTGTGCTCTTCATCTTCACATTCGTATTGATTGAACGAAGTTTCTGGCAACGGACGATGTGGTCACCAGTACTTAGCTTGTCAATTCTAGTTGTCATCTTTACTATTCCCATTTTAGGTTACGCGTTCTTGTCGAATCGACTAATTTATGACGAGACGATCGTATATGTCGGTGTGGTGTTGATGGTATGGGTGAGTGTGACGATTTGGCTAGGCAGACACTTTTTACAGACGAAATTGAATGTGTGAGGTGAAAAGATGAAACGAATGTGGAATGTGGCCGCGCTCGGTGCGGTCATCGTGATTGGACTTGGGACGTTTGCTGTAGATGCGACAGAACCGAAAGCAGAATGGGCGTTAGACATCAGTTCGAATCCATCTGTGTGGGAAGATGCAGTGGTAGAGGTCAGTTATAGCACAGAGAACGATATTGAACAGCGGTTTGAAGTGACGACGGATGAGAGTCACATCACGTCAAATTTGAACTATATAGCTGAGGGAATGCGGTATCGTGAACGTTTGAATGGAGATGCGCGTTCCATCCATAGAATCATGAATGGATGGACCTATGCCCAATCGATTCGAACAGAAGACGGATATATTGGGGTTGGTCAGGATGGGATGAAAGAGCTCATCGTGTTTAAACAAGAAGATGGAGAAAAGTTATCGACATTTTCATTCGATGCCAATGATTCAAAAATATACGACATCGTGAATGGGGTGTGGGCAGGAACATTTCTAAATGATGGCCAGTTAAACTTAATCTATCGAGATGGATATGACGGTGAAGAAAAAGCGAAGCTCGCCACGTTCAATCAAGCGATGAATGAGGTGACCGTCAAAGAGTTGAGTATGGACAAAGGATTTATCACCCATGTCATCAATACGAATCGACTTTACAATACCGATGTATCCTCTCAAATGACAGAAACACGGTACATCCCAGTCGGCGTCAGCTCGTACGAAGTGATCCGAGAAGGGGAAGAGGAGATCAATGTTGAGAATCCGAATCCAGGACTCTTCGCTTACGACACAAAAACGTGTAAAGTTGTTCAATTAGCAGAAGACCAAGGCTTTTGGGATTATACAGTGTCGGACCACAATCTTTTCGCATTAAATGAGGACGGCGAGGAAGTCGTCATTGATTTGAACACTGGGAAGCAGATGACTCGTAAAGTTCTCGATTCGGTGGATGATGCCTTCTATGCGAATGGTCGCCTTTACCAAACGCGCCAGGCGAAAGACGGTGTCGTCATCGATGTGTACGAGGATGGGAAACAAATCTCAAGTGCGGCAATCACGCCTGAAAATGAAGACGCACGTGATATGCTCAAAGAAATTAACGTATATGTCAGATAAAAAATAAGCAAAGGGCCGCGGCCCTTTGCTTATTTTGGTGGTTTCGGTATGATGACGCCCTCTTCTAAATCCAGCAACAAGTCGATCAGTTCCGCGCAGAACTCTGGGAACTGCTCCAAAAAGGCACCGGGACCGACTTCATCTGTAAAGTCGATATATAAATCGGCAACATTCCCAGACATCTTCGCAGGTAAGGCGAGAAACGCCGAACCGAAACGCCAACTGCCTCGGATATCGAGTAGCTTCCCGAGGACGAGGTCGCCGGTCTCACGTTCTTCTGGTAACTGAACAGCGTATGTCTCTTTGGACTCCCAGTCTTTCAACTGACCGTCTTCTGTGACTTCAAAAATGCTACAACGCGGGACAGCTAGTCCACGGAGTGCGTGATAAAGGGCAGGGGACATGTCGCTCTTATGGTCGGCCAAGTAGCGACCATGGGGTGTCATCCCATCCTCATCCGTCTCAAAGAAGACGGCCCAATCGATGAAGAGGTCACGGAAGAGTTCGGCATCTTTTAAGTGCCATGTCCCTTCCGATGCAATTTCTTGAATATAGTTCGTCCATTGTGTGCTTCGCGCAAGAGCCGCTTGCTCATACAACTTTTTCAGTTCGGCAAGCAATTCGGACTCTTCGACGAGCAAAGGGAAGGGAATTACTTTCCGGTCTTTTTTCATCGGCGCGGTCCTCGCTTGTTCGCAGGGCGTTTGACGACAGGAGGCTTCTCCTCAATCCGTTTCTCAATCACGTCACCGCGATAGATTTCGAGCTCTTTCAACTCGACACCGAGTTGACGCGCGAATGATTTCAAGTGCGGCAGGTCGTCCGTCGTCACGAGAGAAAGGACGGTTCCGCCTGCATTCCCACGAGCGGTACGGCCAGAACGGTGGATGAAGTCATCGATTGATTCCGGTAAGTCGAAATGGACGACGTGCGTCACGTCTTCAATATCGAGACCACGTGCAGCAAGTCCTGTCGTGATGAGGAGCGGATATTCGCCTTTTCGGAATTCGCGGAGCGTCTCGACGCGTTCACGTTTTCCTTTTAAGCTGTCGAGCATCCGATAGTCCACTTTCAACTTTTCTAGTTCTCCACGAAGTGGAGGCAAGAATGAGCGGTTATTGATGAAGGCGAGTGCCTTTACGCCATCGACGTGCGAAAGGCGACGAAGAAGTTCCGGTTTATAACGGCGCGTCGTCAACAAGTAACCGTATGTCACTTGATCGCTGACAGCACGTTCGATTTTGATATGAGCCGGTTCATTCATGAACGGTGCCGACCACTCTTTAAGTGAATCGGTAAGTGTTGCCGAGACGAGTGCAAGTTGACGTTCGTGCGCAGTATGCTTGATGATCCGTTCTGCGGCCTCTGTCAAACCGCTGTCGATGATTTGATCGGCTTCATCTAAGATGACGGTATGTGTCTCGTGAAGCTTCAGCTTTTTCTTGTCGATCAACTCGACGAGACGACCCGGTGTCCCAACGATCAACTGAGGTTTTTTCTTGATTCGGTCGATTTGGCGTTTCAATTCGACGCCGCCGATGAACGAGCCGATGCGGACATCTCCCTTTTCGGTGAAACGTTGTGCGACTTGTTGAATCTGCATAACAAGTTCACGAGTCGGAGCGACGATGACGACTTGGATACGGTCGTTCGATGGATCGATCTTTTCAATGGCTGGGAGCAGGTAGGCGAGTGTCTTACCCGTTCCGGTTGGTGCCTCGATTGTCACGTCTTTTCCATCTAATAGTAGGGGAAACGCTTCTTTTTGGACCGGCATCGGCTCACTGAAGCCCATCCGTTCCCACGTTTCGTTAATAAAAGGTTTTGTAAAATTCATATTCGGTCTCCTTATCTTTAGGCAAAAACAAAGGAAGCGACAGCGCTCCCTCCTCAAATATAGCGAACATGCTCCTGACCATCTTCCATGGAAGAACGTAACGTCTGTGTGTACGTTTGACCGTCTTCGATGAGTTGGATGTGGGCGTCTGCACCTTCTGCTGTCAATTCAACTTTCTCGATTGTGAAGCCCTGATAGACGCGATACTGTAACTCGGCCGTCATGTTCTCGAACGGTTTCAGTTCCGGATGTGTCGTAATGACATGGATTGGACGCGACAAAAGGGCGGCGAGTAACTGGTCGCGATAGTCGATAAAATCTTCATTCTCGATGTCATCGTCAAAGCGAATCCAAAACCCTCCGTCTTCAAACTCTGTGATAAATCCGTCACGCTTTTCACCGGCCTCATCGACCTTCAATGAGATACGATCGCCAACTTGAAAGGCGTGATTTGCTGTTAATGGTTCATACGTCATGAGTAGAACCCCTTCCTCTTATACAATGTTCTGCCTTCATTGTGTCTGATACGACACAAAAATTCAAGTTCTAACCGAGTGATGTGAGATTAATCACCTTAAAAACTGTATAGTTCGTCACAGAACAATCAAAGTAGTACAGATAATCGATAAACCTGATTCAATTGGGATTCAGCTGTTTCATAGTATATATACTAACAGATATAACAGTTTATAAAACGCTTTCAAAAATGGCTATATCATCCCGTTCATAAGATTGTTACAAGTTTCACAAGAATGTAAAACATATTGTTCACGTTTTCACGTACACTCACAGTATAGATAACACGCAGTTACTTTCGAGAATGAGGAGTGAATCAACATGGCAACCGAAATCAAATCCGCATGGTCAGGTTTTGTTCCTGGTCAGTGGACGAATGAAGTGAATGTCAGTGAGTTTATCCGTTTGAACCGTCATGAATACACAGGAAACGATACGTTTTTATCAGGTCCGACAGAAGCGACAAACGTTCTTTGGAATCGTGTGATGGAACTGACAAAAGAAGAGCGTGAACGTGGAGGCGTCTGGGACGTTGATCAACACACACCATCGACAATCGTGTCGCATGGACCAGGTTACTTAAACAAAGAGTTAGAGAAAGTCGTTGGCGTTCAGACGGATGAGCCGTTCAAACGTTCGATTCACCCGAATGGCGGGATTCGCATGGTGGATGCCGCACTCGAATCATATGGTTTCGAGCCAGACGAAGAAATCACAAAAATTTACTCGGAAATTCGTAAAACACATAACCAAGGTGTCTTCGACGCCTATACGCCTGAGATGCGTGCCGCGCGTAAATCAGGAATCATTACAGGACTTCCAGATGCATATGGTCGCGGACGCATCATCGGTGACTACCGTCGCGTCGCCCTCTACGGAATCGACTTCTTAATGGCAGAACGCAAAAAAGACTTGGCGAAACGTGGTGGATTCTTATCTGAATCGGATATCCGGGACCGGGAAGAACTATCGGAACAACTTCGTGCCCTCCAAGAATTGAAACAACTTGGGGCCGCTTATGGATTTGACCTCGGTCGTCCTGCAGAAAACACGCAAGAAGCGTATCAATGGGTCTACTTGGCGTATCTTGCTGCCATCAAAGAACAAAACGGTGCAGCGATGTCACTCGGTCGTGTCTCGACATTCCTCGATGTGTACGCTGAACGTGACCTTGAAGCGGGTCGTTTAACAGAATCGGATGTTCAGGAAATCGTCGATCACTTCATCATGAAGCTTCGAATCGTCAAATTCTTACGGACACCGGACTATAACGAATTATTCTCAGGTGACCCGACTTGGGTAACGGAGTCGATCGGTGGGATGAGTGAAGATGGTCGTTCGAACGTCACGAAGAGCTCGTTCCGGTTCTTGCATTCACTCACGAACCTCGGACCAGCGCCAGAACCAAACTTGACCGTTCTTTGGTCGACGAAACTTCCAGAAGGGTTCAAACAATACTGTGCGAAAATGTCGATTGAAACGTCAGCGATTCAATATGAGAACGATGACTTGATGATGCCACAATTCGGTGATGACTATGGGATCGCATGTTGTGTGTCACCGATGAAGATCGGGAAACAAATGCAGTTCTTCGGTGCGCGTGCCAACATGGCGAAAGCCCTTCTCTATAGCATGAACGGTGGACGCGATGAGAAGAGCGGAGCACAAATCGCTCCGGTTTGGGAAATGAACACAGAAGACGTGCTCACGTACGAAAAAGTGTATGCCGACTTTGACCGGACGCTCGACTGGTTGGCGGAATTATACGTCAACACGCTCAACGTCATTCACTTCATGCACGATAAATATGCGTACGAACGCATCGAAATGGCGCTTCATGACCCTGAAATCTTACGGACGATGGCTTGTGGGATCGCGGGTCTCTCCGTAACGGCGGATAGTCTCTCAGCAATCAAATACGCAAACGTCAAACCTGTCCGTAACGAAGAAGGAGTCATCGTCGACTTCGAAACAGAAGGAGACTTCCCGAAATTCGGAAACAATGACGACCGTGTCGATGCCATCGCCGTCGAACTCGTCGAATCATTCATGGAGAAAGTGCGGAAGCATAAAACATACCGTGACGCGCTTCACACACAATCGGTCCTCACCATCACATCGAACGTCGTGTACGGTAAGAAAACAGGGAATACACCAGACGGACGCCGTGCGGGTGAACCATTCGCTCCAGGGGCGAACCCGATGCATGGACGAGATACAAAAGGCGCGGCTGCCTCGCTCTCATCTGTTGCGAAACTTCCATTTGAACATGCACAAGATGGAATCTCATACACGTTCTCGATCGTACCGAAAGCACTCGGGAAAGAAGAGATCGCACGTGAACTCAACTTGGCGGCACTCCTTGATGGATACATGAGTGGAGAGCATAAAGGACATCACTTGAACGTCAACGTCTTCAACCGTGAGACACTCCTTGACGCAATGGAACATCCAGAAGAATATCCGCAACTCACGATTCGCGTATCAGGATATGCGGTCAACTTCATCAAGTTGACACGTGAGCAACAGATCGACGTCATCAACCGTACGTTCCACGGTTCGTTGTAAGTAAAGGCTTAGCGGCCTTCCACGGAGGGCCGCTCATTCGTTAGGAGGTCATTTCGATGACAATGGGATATGTACATTCGGTCGAATCATTCGGAACAGTTGACGGCCCAGGGATTCGCTTCATCGTCTTTTTACAAGGTTGTGCCTTGCGTTGTTTATACTGCCATAATGCGGATACGTGGGATTTCAAAAAGAATAACCATCGCTCGGCTGAAGACGTCATTCAAGAGGCGCTCAGTTACCGTCCGTTCATGGAAGCATCGAAGGGGGGCATCACCATTTCTGGTGGTGACCCACTCGCGCAACCTGAATTTTTAGAGGCGCTACTGCGTGAAGCGAAAAAACATGGGCTTCATACGACACTTGATACGTCCGGTGCGCTCCGACCTCCTAATTTGGATGCGATTTTAGATCATACCGATCTTGTCTTGCTCGATATCAAGCATATCGACGACGACATGTGTAAGAAATTGACGGGACGTAGCAATGCCAACACGCTCGCGCTTGCCGAACACCTTTCCGAGCGCGGAACGAAAATGTGGATTCGCCACGTCCTCGTCCCTGGGTGGACGCTTGAGGAAGGTGCGCTTCGACGCACCGCCGCGTTCATTCAAAAGTTAGACCATGTCGAGAAAGTCGAGATTTTGCCGTACCATGAGATGGGCGTCTACAAATGGGAGGCGCTCGGTCTCGATTATCCGCTCAAAGGTACGAAACCCCCGACGTCTGATGAAGTCGAATGGGCGGAAGGGATCTTGCAGGGAACTGTATAAAACAAGCGCAGACCGGCTCGGTCTGCGCTTGTTTTTTAAATCAGAAAATAAAGGTTTGGATGATTAAGAAAAGATTTAATGCGATGACGATTGTCGTAATTCCCCAACCGATCCATGTCGTCATCCGATGATTCACGAGTTCGCCCATCAAGGATTTGTTGCTCGTGAAGAGAAGCAGAGGAACGAGGGCGAATGCGATACCGAACGACAGGATGACTTGGCTCCACACGAGAGCATTCGTCAAGTTCACACCGGAAAGGATGAGTAAGAGTGGCGGAGCCATCGTAATCACACGACGTACATAAATCGGGATATGTTTTTGAATATAACCTTGCATGACGACGTCTCCAGCCAAAGTCCCGACGGATGCGCTCGACAATCCGGCAACCATTAGTCCAATTCCAAACAGCATGGCGATCGGTGAACCTAAAAAGGAGTCAAATTGCTGGTGTGCAATCTCTAAGTCGCTCACGACGAATCCATTCTTATAGAAGACAGCGGCTGCGATTATTAGCATACTCGCATTGATTGCACCAGCGAGCACCATGGCAATCGTTACATCGATTCGTTCAAATTTCATGATACGTTTACGTGCGACGGCATCTTTACCCGTGATGCGTCGTTGTGTCAACGCAGAGTGTAAATAGATGGCATGAGGCATAACGGTAGCGCCTAATATTCCGGCAGCCAATAATATACTCTCCGTCCCATCGAACCGAGGAATGAGAAGACCGGATAAGAGTGGTTTTACTTCTGGTTGAGCACTGAACGTTTGAATGGCAAAAGCGAGCGCGACGACGAGTAGCATCCCGGTCACAATCGTTTCAAGTGGTCGATATCCCCGACGTTGTACTTCCAAAATAGCAAAAGAACCGACGGCGGCCAGAAGTGCCGCTTGAATGAGTGTTACATCAAACACGAGATAAATTCCGAGTGCCGCCCCTACAAACTCTGCTAAATCTGTCGCCATGATCATGAGTTCGGCTTGAATCCATAAAAAGATAGCAGTCTTCTTAGAAAAACGGTCACGACAAATCTCAGGCAAGTTTTTCCCGGTCGCGATTCCAATTTTAGCAGACAATGTTTGAATCAATCCGGCCATCAAGTTAGCCACTAAGATGACCCATAAAAGCAAGTAACCGAATTGAGATCCAGCGGCAATATTCGTTGCATAATTTCCGGGATCGATATAAGCGACCGAAGCGACGAACGCTGGTCCTAAAAAAGGAAGAAGTGTCTTTATTTTTTGAGACATTGATTTGTGAGTGAGAGCCGAATCCACTTCGTTCAGCATGCCGAATCCTTCTTTCTTTTGCGTAATGGTTAATTTGTTTCCCTAGGTAAACTTTTTAAGTATACGGCAATTTTACGCCTGTGATGAGAACCTGTCAAATTTCAAATAAAAAACTGTGAGTCGTTTGACTCACAGTGCAACGGATCTAAGGTCGACGTTTTTTCTTTTCTAATACACGAGCGTGTTCCGCCTGTTTCTTTTCCATATAAAGAAGTTCCCGTTCTAGCTTGACATAACTCGCATAGCGCTTTGCGTCTAGCGTGCCGTTCGTAAGCGCCTGTTGGACGGCACAACCCGGTTCTTTCTGATGAGAACAGTCGCGGAAACGACACGTCTCGGCAAGAGCTTCGATATCGCGGAACGTCTCATCGAGATGCTCGCTTCCTTCCCACAGACCGAACTCGCGCATTCCCGGTGTGTCGATGACGTATAAATCATCGATTCGGAACAGTTCGCGATGGGTCGTCGTATGCTTCCCACGCTCATCCTGCACTCGGACGGCTTGTGTAATGGCCACTGTTTCGTGGGCGAGAGCGTTCGTCAGCGTAGATTTTCCGACTCCGGATGAACCGACGAAGGCAATCGTGCTCTCGCTCGGTAACGCGTGACGAAGTTCAGTCACACCCTCTCCCGTCACAGCACTGACGGGGAATACTTGAATCCCCGGTGCGTTCACTTCAATGTCTTCAAGCAATGTGTCGACGGAGTCGACTTGATCGGTCTTCGTCAAGACGATGATGGGGATTGCCCCGGTGTCCCAAGCGGCAAGGGTATAGCGTTCTAGACGACGGATGTTGAAGTCGTGTCCACATGCCATCGTAATCAAGACGTAGTCGACGTTCGCGCAGATCAGTTGTTCACGTGTCTCGTTGCCGGCGGCCGCTCGTGATAAAACGGTCCGACGTTCAAGGAGATGGTGAATCGTCCCTTGACCATGTTCGCGAACTTGAATCGTGACATAATCGCCGATGACCGGGTAATCCCGCTCGCTCGTCGCTTCATGTCGAAATTTTCCGGAGACCCCGCACGTATAAACGTTGTCTCCGACAGATACCGTATAAAGATGTTGGAACTGTGCCGTGACACGTCCCGTTTCAGTTTGTTGAAACAAAATAGAATCCTCCCTTTAATGATGGAGGACGACAGCCCTCCGATTCGCTGACATTTGGTGGCGTGCATGCATCATGTTGCTCATAAAACATCATCCTTTCATTGTTCGATAAATTGAGTGTACCACAGTTATTGGAAACGGTAACATCTCGGTCTAAAGACCGAGGCGAAACAAGCCTTCCGGTCGTCGACCGATTCAAAATAACGTATTATGATAAGAGTGTACTTAACAAGGAGGGATGACAGATGAATCACCAAGTGAAAAAGGTGTTGTTCATCGTAGCCGCAATCGCTCTAGTGCTTGTGTTGATCGGTTCTTTACCGAATATGATTTTATTCGGGTTAGGAGCGCTCTTGACGCTTTGGGCTGGAGTCCGTTTTAAGGCTGTGACACACATCGGTGCTAAAGTTGGTTTCGGGATCCTTGCCGTCATTGGGATTGGGACGATGCTCTCAAACATTTGGGCGCTCGTCGGAATCATCGTCGCGTGGTTGTTGTTTAAAGGGTATATGATGTATACAGGTGAAAAGCGCGACCCGGAAGTCGAGATTTTAAATGCAGATGGAACGCGTGCTAGCCGGAGCAGCTTCCAACAGTTCGATCAAGTGTGGCAAAAATTTGTTAATCGTCGTTGAGATTTCATAAGGAGGATTCACCATGAAGACACCGTTTGATCAGTTTCGTGAGTTAGCGAATGAATTGACGAAAGAGATTTCAAAAGAAGTGAAGAAGTATCAGGACAAAGAGATGCCACGTTCAAGCGGAGAAGCGGAATTGAACCGTCATATTCGTGGAGCGGAGAAGGAAGCGTTATCGGTTGAGCGCCTCGTCGAACGTCAACGTACATTGCTCGCAGAACTTGCCGAAAAACGTGATGATGCCAAAAAGATGGCGGATAAACGATATGAACAGACGGAACTGGCGAAACAAGCCGGGGAAGAGAAATTGGCAGAACGTGCAGCACTCGAATCCAAGCACTACGGGGAACAGTACCGTTACTTTGAAGGGTTGATTGATGAAGGTGAACGTGAGTTGGATACATTGGAGCGTCGTGCGCTCGAGATGAAACTCAAACTCGATGAAATGCAAAATAAACGTTATGAATTTGCGATGCGTGAAAACCTAGATCTGTTAAAAGGGGCACTCGACCAAATCTTTGGTCAAAACACGTCGCAGTCTCATCCGTTTACTGAAGAAGAAAAGAAAGAACAGCCTGCTGAAGAAAAGCAAGACACACAGGCAGACGAAGACGACTTTGAAGCAAAACTAAAAGAACTGGAGCGTCGCTTTAAACAAGAGTGAGGTGACGGTTCGGCGATGACCTAAATCAGGTCATCGCTTTCTTTGCTTCATACATATATGAAATGAAAGGGGGAATGGACATGGAACGTTGGAACACGCGTCAAATCATTGGATTCATGATTATTTTATTTTCGGTTGGACTCTTCATTGATATCGTGACGGGTGGAAATAGCGTCTTATTCAGCATGATCCTCCCATTGCTGCTCCTCTACATCGGGCGACGGTTCAGTCGACGAGGAAAGCAGTCAACCAGCTACATTTTTTACGCCATCGGGGGTATTTTGTTAATCGGCTTGATCTTCTCGTCAGCCGCCTTCGGATTTGTACTCTCCGGACTTCTGCTATTATTCGGCTATCGACTTTATAAGAATCGACCGGTCGAATCGAAAATCCGGACACCTCTTCGTCAGGAACAGGCCTTCTCGTTTGGAATGAAAGAATCGGGACACTACGTGTTACGTGATACAAATGAGTTCTTTTTACTACGGGATGTCGAGATGGATTTGTCACAAGCCATCATTCCGGAAGGAGAGACGTTCCTACTCCTCAATGGGCTTGCTGGAGACATTCGGATTCTCATTCCTGCTGGGTATGACTATTCAATCGATGCGTCGATTGGATTTGGAAAAGTGCAAGTCGATGACTCAAATTATTCACCGGTGTTCAACCGCCGTTTCTATACGGCATCAGACGATTATGTTCAGGCGACACGGAAAGTTCGAATCCACATCGTGCTTATGAGCGGAAGTGTGGAGGTGATGACGGTATGAAGAAAGACTCCTATCCCCGTACGGTCGTCTGGCATCAATTATTCAGTAGCCTGTTAACGGCTTTCTTGATTACAGTGGCGTTTCTCATAGGTGACTCGATTTCACTGAGCGATTTATTTTCACGTGAAGAAGGGTTGCCTTTCGGTGTGTCTATTTTAGTAATCGCCGTTTTGGTAGGGAGTATCTTTGGTGTCGGATCGTATTTTTATTTGCGCCGAGACTTCCGAGAGGTCGCGAATGCCCTTTGGAAACTAGAAAATCAAAAAGAAATCACCTTCCGTCCATTGTCTCCTTACCGAGATACGCTCGAACGAATTGTTCGTGTGTCAAAACAACGCCAAGAGATGATTGAGATGGCGAAACGAGTCGGCGAACGTCCTGTCAGTGTCGAAGAAGCAAGGAGTGAAGCCGTCGTCGAAGAAAGACGACGGGTCGCACGAGAACTTCATGACTCGGTGAGTCAACAACTTTACGCCATCTCGATGATGACGACAGCGGTCAAACAAACGATGCAGACAAAACCGGAACTAGCGAATAAACAAATGGAGCAAGTCGAGCTCATGGCTCAGACCGCACAGGCGGAGATGCGTTCGTTACTCCTACAACTTCGACCGGTAGAGTTAGAAGGTATGACGTTGAAGACCGGAATCGAACGTCTACTAGAAGAACTGTCTCGTAAACAATCGACAGAGCTTGTCTGGCGTTTAGAAGAAGTAAAATTATCTCGGCACACTGAGAATGAACTGTTCCGAATTGTTCAGGAAGCGATCAGTAACACGTTACGACATGCCAAAGCGACGCGTTTAGAAATCGAGATGCGGACCGTGCAACAGACGGTTATTTTAAAGATTAACGATGACGGAATCGGATTTAATGTGGACGATACACAAGTCGCCTCATATGGATTACAATCGATACGAGAGCGTACGGCGGAAGTCGGTGGAACGCTGCGATTGGTCAGTGTACCGAATGTCGGGACACAAATTGAAGTACGTGTGAAACAACAAGTGGAGGGGTAATGATGATTCGAGTTGTATTAATTGATGATCATGAAATGGTTCGGGCGGGCGTGTCTGCCTTTTTATCGACGCAACCGGACATCGAAGTCGTCGGTGAAGCATCCGACGGAGCAACGGGAGCGGAACTTGCGATTGCGGAGAAGCCGGACGTTGTCCTCATGGACTTAGTGATGGAGCCCGTTGATGGCGTCGAATCGACGAAACGAATTAAAGCAAGTTGGAAAGAAGCGAAGATTTTGGTCGTCACGAGTTTCTTAGATGATGAGAAAGTGTATCCGGTCATCGAGGCAGGTGCGATGAGTTATGTCCTAAAGACAGCGAATGCGAACGAGATTGCAGACGCGATTCGTCAAACCGCCGCCGGCAATCCCGTCATGGCCGCCCAAGTGACAGGAAAGATGCTCGAACGGCTGCGCCATCCAGAGATGACCCTCCACGAGAGTTTGACTGCCCGGGAACGTGAAATTTTGCAGCTTATGGCAGAAGGGAAGTCGAATCAAGTGATTGCGGATGAATTGTTCATCTCACTTAAAACGGTGAAGACACACGTGTCGAACATCTTGACGAAGCTTGATGTGTATGACCGGACACAGGCGGTCGTCTATGCGTTCCAACATAACTTGGTGAGTAAAGGATGACTCAACTTCCTGTGATTGAGACGGATCGTCTCCGATTACGTCCTCTTCAAATGGAGGACGGCCCACACGTATTCGCCATCTTTTCAAATGAACGAGTGTTACGTCACTACGGAATGGAGCCACATCAGACGTTAGAAGAAACGGAGCAGATGCTTACCCATATGCTCGCTCAAATCGAAACGGGAGCGATTATTCGTTTTGCCATCGAACTTCGTGAATCGAACACGTTAATCGGAACGATTGGGTTTCACAATCGTGCGCCATCACACCGCCGTGCCGAAATTGGGTATGAGCTCAGCCCGGAATACTGGCGTACGGGTTATGCGACTGAAGCGCTTCAGGCTGCCCTTCAGTTTGCCGCAACATGTGAAATTGAACGTGTCGGTGCCATCGTCTATATCGACAATATTGCTTCCCAACGTATGTTAGAAAAGAATGGATTCATTCAAGAAGGACGTCTACATAACTACATGCGTCAACATGGGCAATCGCATGACGTCTACCTATATAGTTGCATGACAAGAAGCTGACTGTTCAAAGCGCACCGCTCGCAAGGCGGTGTGCTTTTCGTTTGTCATAGAAATAAAATGGGAACGAAGTAAGGGTGAGCCAACAAAAGGAGGACGATGAGATGAAAGCAGCTTATATCGAACAGTACGGTGGGTCAGATGAATTCAAGGTAGGGGAGTTGGAGCAACCGACGATTGGTGCAGATGACGTATTGATTGAAGTGTATGCCGCGAGCGTCAACCCAGTTGATTGGAAGCTACGTGAAGGATACTTGAAAGAAATGCTCCATTACGAGATGCCGCTCGTCATCGGATGGGATGTATCGGGTGTCATCAAAGAAGTCGGGACGAATGTGACCGAGCTTGAGGTCGGAGATGAAGTGTTTAGCCGCCCTGATATTGCGCGGCAAGGCACATACGCCGAGTACGTCGCGGTCGATGCCCATCTCGTCGTCAAAAAACCAGCCTCGTTGAGTTTTGAGGAGGCCGCTTCACTGCCGCTCGTGGCCCATACGGCATGGCAAGTCATGTTCGAAGTGATGGATGCCAAACCGGGTGATCGCATCTTTATCGGTGCTGGTTCAGGTGGTGTCGGGACAGTAGCCATTCAACTCGCGAAAGCACACGGCTTGTATGTTGTCACGTCGACGAGTACGCCGAACGTGGACTGGGTCAAACAACTTGGAGCCGACGAGGTCATCGACTATAAACAACAAGACCCGGCAGAGGCCGTCCGTGATCTTGATTTTGTATTCGATACGATGGGGGGCGACGGGCAGAGCAAATTGTATCAAATGCTTAAAGAGAATGGGATGCTCGTCTCCATCTCGACCCCACCGAATGAAGAGGAGGCAAAACAGGCAAAAGCTCGCGCCGAATATGTTTTTATGCAACCGACAGGGGAACGGTTGAAAAAAATTGCGGAAGCCGTCGAATCAGGTGAACTGAAACCAGTGATTGACCGAGTCTTTGATTTAGAAGAAACGAAACTCGCGCACGACTATGGTGAAGAAGGTCATGCGAAAGGAAAAATCGTCATCAAAGTAAAATGATGCAGAAAAAGAGGTGGATTCCCGGAGCATACGCCGGAGATCCATCTCTTTTTATTAAATATGATAGGCTACCTCAAGTGGAGGTCAGCCTTTTTTCTGTGCTTGCATTTGTTCATCGATTTCAGAAAGGTACGTCCAACGTTCCATCTTCGCATCGAGTGTTTCTTTCAGTTCGGCGATTGTTGCATACAATTCATTGACTTTACCAAGGTCGCTTCCCGCTGTCGCGAGTGTCGCTTCTTGCGCTTCAATCTGTTCTTCAAGCGCGGCGATGTCTTCTTCGATCGTGTCCCATTCCTTCTGTTCTTTGAAGGTGAATTTCACGACTTCCGACTTTACGCGTTCTTTTTTCTCTTTTGGTTCTTTTTCTTTCTTTACTTGACGGACCTCTTCTTGGCGCATGTCCAGATAATCGCTGTATTCTGCATGATATACCTGGATTGTCCCATCTTCAAAGGCAATCAACTGCCCAGCGACACGGTCTAAGAAATAGCGGTCGTGACTGACGGCGATGACTGTACCTGGGAACGATTCTAAATAGTCTTCTAAAACAGATAATGTTTCTGTGTCCAAATCGTTCGTCGGCTCGTCAAGGAATAAGACGTTCGGTTCATCCATGAGAATCCGAAGGAGGACAAGACGTCGTTTTTCACCACCCGATAACTTCGCAATCGGTTTGTATTGCGCGTCCGGTGAGAAAAGGAAACGTTCGAGCATTTGACCGGCCGTGATGACCTCGCCATCTGGCGTATGGATGACTTTGGCGATGCGTTCGATCTCATCGATGACACGTCTTGACTCGTCTTCAAATTCGACTTGTTGTCCGTAATAACCTAGGTGAACGGTCTCCCCATGCACGATCGTACCGCTTGTCGGTTCTAAGCGTTTTGCAAGTAAGTTCATCAGTGTCGATTTCCCACTCCCGTTTGGTCCGACGATCCCGTAGCGTTCACGACGACCAAAAATCCAATTAAATTGCTGAATCAGGAGAGAGTCGTCATAACCGAATGACAAATCTTCGACTTCGATGACCTTTTTACCGAGGCGACGTGAGCCGACCGAGACGTCGAGCGTCTCGTCTTCCGCTAAGCTCTCTTGATGCTTCAAGTCTTCAACACGTTGAATGCGTGCCTTTTGTTTCGTGGTCCGGGCTTTGGCGCCTCGACGTAACCAGGCGAGTTCGCGACGTAATATATTTTGTCGTTTCTGTTCCATCGATTGGGCCCGCGCTTTGCGCTCGGCACGCTTCTCGAGAAAGAGCTCATAGTTTCCGTTATAGAAGTAACTCGTTCCATCCGCAATCTCTAAAATGTGATTCGTGACACGATTCAGGAAGTAGCGGTCATGGGTGATGAGAAGGATTGCTCCACGATAATCGGCAAGCATCGTCTCGAGCCACGCAATCGTATCGGCATCGAGTTCGTTCGTCGGCTCGTCTAAAAGAAGTAAATCCGCTTCGTCAAGTAGTGCGGCGGCCAGTGCCACCCGTTTTTGCTGTCCTCCGGAAAGGGAGTTTACATCGACTGATACATCAGGAAGACCGAGACGGTTCAGAATCGATTTCAGTTTTGCTTCTGTTTCCCAAGCATCTGCGGCATCGACAGCCTGTTGAGCCTTCATGAAGCGTTCGAGTAAATGTTCACTCGTAGGCTCGGCTTCGAGAGCCTGACGGGCGCGTTCAAATTGTTTCAATGCTTGAACGGACGGAGTATCACTCGTGAACAACGCATCTAGAATCGTCTGTCCTTCATCGAATTGAACACTTTGCGTCAGATAACGAATCCGATAATCGTTCGGATGTTGCATGTTGCCTCGGTCTGCCGTCTCGGTACCGGCGATGATTTTCATGAACGTCGATTTCCCAGAACCATTCACCCCGATAATTCCGATACGGTCTCCAGGGTGGATGGTCATCGTCACATCATCAAATAAGACTTTGTCGGCAAACTCTTTATGAATGCCTTCAATCATTAATAAGCTCATGCGTTCTCTCCTTCAAGCTGTTGACGAATGGCCGCTTCAACTGTCGCTGCAATTTCTTTGTTCGGCAAATCAGCCGGATCAATCGCAGGTAAGAAAGTGACATCGACCGTTGCTGGGGTGATTCGATTTTTGGCTTCTAATAATTTGTAACTTCCTTGAATCGCGACCGGAACGATTTTTGCACCACTTGACGTAGCGAGCGTCAAACTTCCAGCTTTAAATTCTTTCATCGGTCCACCTTTTGAGCGTGTGCCTTCTGGGAAGACAATCATCGATTGACCGGATTGAATCGTTTCGACACCGGAACGGATGGCTTGAATCGATTGACGACGGTCACTACGGTCGATAAAGATACATCCCATCAATTCCATCCAACGTGGGATGATCGGGAATTTTTGAACTTCAATTTTTGAGATAAAGGCTTTCGGTCGTTTCGTAGCCGTCAACATGATTGGGACATCGAAGTTCCCTTGATGGTTCGACACGTAGACGACCGGTTCGTCGGGAATCTGTTCTTGTCCATGAACGCGAACATCGGCACCCGCGACTTTCAATAAGAATTTCGCCCATTTATAAGCGATGTCTTGTACATATCGATAACGTTTCGGTATCTCAATTTGTTTCGCTTTCTGTAAAAATGGGACAGTGATCGGTAGTACTGCAAAAAATGAGAAAAACCATACAACTGTTCGAATCATTCTTTTCTCTCCTCTCATGATGACAACAAGAAAGAGTCTTCTTCTCTAGACGAGAATCCGACCCTTCGGCATGAATCCTTATTCCCAAAAGCGAGAATCGCTCTCTTCTTCCTCTTCCTCTAGCTCGAACGTAATCCGTTTGTTCACAGGATCGACGACGAAATAAGCGCCATCTTGTTCAATACTTTTAATTTGCATAGCCTGGTCATTTCCGATTTCAAGGGTGAGACGGATGCGATTGTCATCATCGACAAGTAAGATTCCATCTTCCTTCAGCCAAAGCTCCATAACAGGTGAGTAACGAAGCAGCCATTCATTCGATAACGGAATTTCATTCATACGATTGTGTGCCTCCTGCGATTATAAATCCATTGTACGTTGTCTGTTCCTTCATAGGATACCAAATGTCGCGAGGGAAGACGAGCGTTATGTAGAGCGTTTTCGTGTCGTGGAGTGCATCCTGTCTACCACTCGTTTGATTCGTTTCTGATTCCGTCTTTCTACAAAGAACTCGTTCGCCTGCATAAAGAGTTGTTTGAAAGAAGATAGACCCATTGCGATGAGGACGGCAAAGAGGAATGTTCCAATCGGATCTTTGTACATGTCAGTTTGAAACAGGAAAGCTAGTCCTACAGTAGATAAAATCGTCGTAAGAAAATAAAAAATCATAGCGGAGTCTCCTTTTCTTAGAAGGTAGGAAAGAAAAAGGCAAGGTCTTTTAATCGTATTCGACCTTTTGTAGGAAATTCCTGTTAGATCGTGCATAGAAAAAACGCCTTCAGCTGGCTGAATGGCGCTTAATCTTGAGTTACATAAGTTGAAGATGATGATACATTCGTATCCACGCCGCTTGAGAAAATAAAGCTAAGCGATGCGAGCAACGCGAAGAAGGCAACGAGTAAGCCTTTTGTAAATCGTTTTGCAAATGAACGAGACTGTATGTCAAACATTTAATATCCCCCGATCGATCTTAAATGAAACCTTATTTGTACTGGACACTTCCTATATAATAACGTTTTCAAAAAAAGGATACTAGCAGAAAAAAAGGCGTTCACAAAATTGTCACAAAATTTTAACAAATCGAATCCGTTTAATCAATAATCCTAGTGTTGACGGTTTTGAAATACGTTCACATTTTAGACACATCTATCCAAAATGTTGAAAGAGAACATGATATGATTAGGAACGTGTGTAGATAGGTATACTGACAGTAATAGCTTAGAAAAGGATGTGGATGTAATGGCATTGCGCGCAGGAGAAGTAGTAGATTTAGTCGCGGAACGTTCTGCTGATTTTGGAGTATTCATTAGTAACGGCCGCGAAGAGGTGCTCCTTCACCGTAAAGAACAAACGGAAGAAGTGACAATCGGTCAAACGGTTCGTGTCTTCCTGTACCATGATTCAGAAGGGCGTCTCGCTTCAACGATGACGATTCCGAACGTTTCATTTGATGAGTATGAATGGTTTGAGGTGACAGGAGTCCGGTACAACACTGGGGTCTTTGTGAATATCGGAATTCAAAAGGACGTTCTCGTTTCCATGGATGATTTACCGGAGAACCGGTCGTATTGGCCACAAACAGGCGATCAATTATGCATTCGATTAAAGTATGACCAAAAAGGTCGTTTACTCGGAGACCCTGCCCCATATGCATTTTTGAACTTGTTGGCACGTCCTTCGAAAGAAGAATGGAACAACCAGGATGTCCAGGCCATCGTCGTTAATAAACGCGAAGTGGGCGTCAACGTATGGGTTGAAGGAGAGTCACTCGGTTTCTTACATGAAGCAGAAATGACGCGTTGGCCACGTCTTGGAGAACAATTAACTGTTCGCGTGACGCAGGTCAAGCAAGATGGTACGGTACTCGTTTCCATGAAGCCACGAGCGTATGAGGCGATTGATGGTGATGCAGCGAGCGTCCTCTCTTATATTGAGGAACGTGGTGGCCAGATGCCGTACGGTGACAAGACAGCCCCTGACGTCATCGACCGTGAATTCGGGATGAGTAAAGCGGCGTTTAAACGGGCGCTCGGAAAACTGTTAAAAGAAAAGCAAGTTGAAAAACTCGACAACGGCTACAAATTGAAATAAGATAACTCATGTTCGGGTGACATGAAAAAGTTTGAAAATGTATTTCTTTCATTTTAGGAAGAAATACGTTATAGTTAATAAAGTTGACTATGAGGAAACATTGAGAAAACGTCTGTAGATCTGTCAAACTGAACTCAGACGTTTTTTGTATGAACAAAGGAGAATATAATTTGACAAAATTCCAAGATTTACAATTAAGTGAAGCGTTAGTAAAAGGTGTACACAAAATGGGCTTCGAGGAAGCTACACCGATCCAAGCTGAGACAATTCCTGTCGCACTCACGGGAGTGGACGTATTAGGACAAGCACAAACAGGTACAGGGAAAACAGCAGCTTTCGGTATTCCGACAATTGAGCGAATCGATTCAAAGGCGCGTCAAGTCCAAGCACTCGTTCTTGCACCGACACGTGAACTTGCGATTCAAGTTGCAGAAGAATTAAACAAAATCGGTGAAACGAAGCGCGTATACGCACTTCCAGTATACGGTGGTCAACAAATCGACCGTCAGATCCGTGGTTTGAAAAAGAACCCGCAAATTGTCGTAGCGACACCAGGACGTCTCATGGACCACATGAAGCGTAAGACAATCAAACTCGATGACATTCAAACAGTCATCTTGGATGAAGCGGATGAAATGCTCAACATGGGCTTCGTTGAAGATATCGAAACGATTTTGGCTGGCCTTCCTGAAGAGCGCCAAACGCTTCTCTTCTCGGCAACGATGCCACCACAAATCAAAAAGATTGCTGAGCGTTTCATGAAGTCGCCGACAATCATCAAAGTCAAAGCGAAAGAAATGACGGTTGAGAACATCAACCAGCAATTCCTCGAATTGCGTGAAGGTCAAAAATTCGATACACTTTGCCGTTTGATTGACATCGATTCACCAGAACTCAGCATCATCTTCGCTCGTACGAAGAAACGTGTAGATGAAGTGACAGAAGCACTCATCAAACGCGGATACACTGCAGACGGTCTTCACGGAGACTTGACGCAATCAAAACGTGACCAAGTTATTCGTCGTTTCAAAAATGGAACAATCGATATCTTAGTAGCGACCGACGTTGCGGCACGTGGACTTGATATTTCAGGTGTCACACACGTTTACAACTTCGATGTACCACAAGACCCAGAAAGCTACGTACACCGCATCGGTCGTACAGGTCGCGCTGGTAAGACAGGTACAGCCCTCACGTTCATCACGCCACGTGAATTTGGACAAGTGAAGGCAATCGAGCGTGTGACGAACAAGAAGATGAACCGTCGTCACGTACCGACAATCGCGGAAGTACTTGAAGGAAACCAAAAGCAAGCAGCTGAAGAGTTGATCGAACGCGTTCAAGCGGGCGACTTCAAAGCTTACACGCAACTTGCGACAGAACTTCTTGAAGAGTACGAAGCAGTCGAAATCCTCGCTGCTGCCCTTCGCGGATTGACAAAAGAGCCAGATTCAACACCTGTTGAAATCTCATACGCTGAACCAGTTCGTGTGAAACGCCAAGGTGGCCGTGGTGGCGATCGCGGTGGATACCGTGGCCGTAACGACCGTCGCGGTGGTGGCGGTGGCCGTGGTGGCGACCGTCGTGGTGGACGCGGTGGCGAACGTCGTGATGGACGTAGCGGAGACCGTAAAGGATCATACCGTGGTGACGATCGTCGTCGCTCGGATGACCGTGGTCCACGTCGTCCACGTGACTAATCATCATGAAATGCCGCATTTCCTTAAGTGGATTTGCGGCTTTTTTTATAGTGTCGTGCTACACTAGTTGAGTAGAGATGGAAGGATGAGGTGTCAACGGATGGTGGAATTAAGTTTCGGTCTCCTTGTGCTACTTGGTTGTGTAATCGCATTGAAACCAATTGTCTCAAGGACGGATCGTCCTAACTTTCGTTATATCCCCGTGGCAACATTGTTATTTGGAGCGATGATTTTCTTAGTGTTAGCCATTGGAGTAGGCGGAAAGATGGGCATTGCATATGGCGTGGTGAGTATCGCCTATTTTATTGCTTGTTTTGGTGCCTATATGTATGTACACACGCGAACGAGCTGATTGTAGCTCGTTTTCGCATTTAACGAAGAGGTGATGAATTGTGGATGCGGTAGAAGTGATGGTCCATCCTGAAGAAGTGATGGTGACGTATGAACCAATCCTTGGAGCGGCGACGTTTCAAGTGGAAGGATATATGGTACACGGACGCTTTCGTGGTGAATCGTTGACACCATTTTTTTATGATGATGACGTTCCCCTCGAGTATCAATTAGACATCGCTCAGCGAATGGAACAGTTAGCGGCTGAACAACTTCGTGACGCTAAATCTTTTGTCACGTTTAGATGCCGGGCAGAGTGGATCCTTGAAGAAGGAGGAGAAGCGTTTTTAGCACCGCTTCGCGAACTCAATTTTCCGTTACATCGCATATACGTGACACTCCAAGGAACGGATTTAGTTGATGTCTCTCGTCTGTCGCGTGTCATTCAGTACTATCGGTCGTATGGATTGAAGATTGCGTTAGACTTTGCGGAATCGACGAGCATCGAAGACATCATGACGCTTGCGCCAGAATTGTTACTCGTCGACCTTGGTACGATGATTGAGAAAAAGACGTTATCGGTCACCTATCCGAATATGCTTCAGACGATGGAATATATCGCTTCAAAGCTCGGTGCACCGCTTCTTTACAAATCCATCGACCATGTTGGACAGCTTCGATACGCGTGGCAGCACGGTGGTCGCTATTACATGGGGGGTCTACTTGGATTGGAAGATGCGCTTCCCCAACGAGAAATCAAAGGAATGGGTGTATTGGCACAAGAAGTCCCCTCCTTCTTTTTACATGATCAGAAACGATTGAATCGCTTGTACGAGCTTGAATTTGAGTTACACCGCCGAATCGGAGAACTCGTTCAATCTGGAAAATGGTCGAGAGACAAGAAAGATGAGTGGATTCAATTCATCGCCCCAAAACTGGAAGAGGTGTTTGTTCGTTATTATATAACGGATAAGACAGGTTTCCAGACGAGTGCGAACGTTTACTGCGTGAATGGAGAGTGGCGTGTCGATAATACGTATCGAGGCTATAACTGGAGTTTCCGACCGTATTTCATTCAGACGATGGCGGCGATGGATGTACGGGGGCGTGGCTATTTATCGGGAGACTATCGTGATTTCAGTTCGAACGAAGTGACGAGAACCTTCAGTTATCCGTTACCGGACGGCATGTTCTTATTCGCAGATATATCTGAAGAATACTTATATCAGAATCAATTATTAGATTGAAAGGGAGAATGATGATGTTAGATTATGATTACGATGCACTACGCGAAATCGGACGAATCGTCGCGCTTGCTCGTGATGAGATGGCGAAAGCTGTCAAACCGGGTATGACGACAAAAGAGTTGGATGCAATTGGACAACGCATTTTAGAAGAAGAAGGTGCGGCTTCTGCGCCGATCACGATGTACGAATTTCCGGGATACACGTGTATCTCACTGAATGACGTCGCTGCCCACGGTATTCCGGGAGATGAAGTCATTCAAGAAGGCGATATCGTCAACGTGGACGTCTCCGCTGTGAAGGATGGCTATTATGCCGATACAGGTCGCACAGTCATTGCAGGGGCGGCGAAGTCGCCTCAGCACGAGCGCTTAGTAGAGGTGTCCTTGACGTCACTCGAAGCAGGACTCAGCAAGGTCAAGGCGGGCGTGAAAGTCAATCAGATTGGGAAGGCGATTTACGCTGACGCGAGAAAGAATGGATTCACGGTCATCCGTAACTTGGCCGGACATGGTCTCGGTCGGACATTGCACGGGGAGCCGGAAACGATTTCGAACTATTATAGTCGCGAAGAAAATCAACTCTTAAAAGCTGGACAAGTGATTGCTGTCGAGACGTTCATCTCGACAAAGGATGAAATCGTCTATCAATCGGAAGAGGATGGTTGGACGCTTTTCACACCGAACAAGAGTCTTGTTTCGCAGTTCGAGCATACAGTCGTTGTCACAGAAGATGGGTATGAAGTATTAACGGGCTCATTCCGTTAACGTAAAGAAGGTGTGGTTCTTCTGAACCGCACCTTCTTTTATGTTTGTAATGTAATCATTTCTTCACGTAGTTGTTCAATCAGATTCCAATCTGGTTGTACCGAATCTGGTAGCAACAATTTCCCGTTCTCGACTTCAAGCGGTGTATCGAGTAAATCTTGTTCAAAATAAGCGCTCGTCCCCGACATATCCGCAGGGAAATGTGCACCGCTTATTGATGCGAATAAGAGCGTATGATATCTTCCGATGCCTGATTCATACATTCCGCCGACCCAGTAGGGAATTCCATATTCTCGAATATTTAACGCCTCACGCAATCCGCCGACACGTGCAGGTTTAATATTGACGATTTTGCCTGCACCTAGTTGCGTCATCGTTTCCACATCATCATAGGACGTGATCGACTCATCGAGACAAATTGGCGTATTCAGTTTTTGTTGGAGAGCCGCTGATTTGACGAATTGTCGGCTCGGGTATGGTTGTTCAATCATCAATAATTGATGGGCATCGATTTGCTGGAACCATTCAATCGGTTGCTCGGAGGCACTCCCATTCAAATCAATCATAAGTGGTGCGTCTGGGAAGACGGTACGAATTTCTCGGAGTGCAGGTAATAGTTCGTGGGGAAATGCCTTTAACTTGATTCGTTCAAATCCCTCTTCTATGGCCGACTCGATGGATTTCATCGTTTGATTTAGTAAACCAATCCCTATTGTTCTCCCGCAAGAAACTGAATCACCTGCCTTCAGATACGTCTTCAATGACTTGTTGGCACGTGCTGCCTCGATCTCCCATAAAGCACTTTCCCACATTGCTTTTGCCATCCGTTGACCGATGATGGAAGAGACGAGTTTTGGAAAGAGATCAGTCGTCACGGTCATTCCTTTTAATAGATTAAGAATCAGTTTAGATGTGTCAATCATGGATTGGGTCGTTTCTTCGGTATACCAAGGAGTCTCGAATGCGACACCTTCACCGTATCCAACTGCACCATCTACTGTCTCGAGACGGAGGATGATGGTACGTCTGACAGATAAGACGGCATGTGCTGTCACGATTGGGTGTTTGAATCTCAATGGGACAATAGAAAGTTCGGCACGTTTAATCATGACAATAGCTCCTTTAAGCGATGACGCATTAATTTTCCGTTCGCATTTCGTGGTAGGTTCGGTACACGGTGAATGGCAATCGGATGCTTGTATTTGGCCAACTGGGAGTTGAGGATTTCCTGCATCTCGGTCGGGTCATAAGAACCGACGACGAAAGCGACGGGCACTTCTCCCCAAGTCGGATGCGCTTGTTTCGTGACGCCGACATCTTGAACACCGGCACAACGTAACATGGCGGCTTCAATTTCAGCGGGGTATACATTTTCGCCACCTGAAATAATGAGATCACTTCGCCGGTCGTGTACATAGAGATAACCATCCTGCATCGTTCCGAGGTCACCCGTCTGCCAAAAACCATCGGGTGTCCAAGTGTCTGATTCAGGTTGTTCGAAGTACCCCTTCGTCACCGTCGGACCTTTCACTTCAATCTCACCGTCTTGATTGATACGAATCACTGTCGGCGGAATGGGGCGACCACTCGAACCGATATGTGAGAGTGCTTCGTTCGGAAGTAGCGTGGCGACTTGAGAGCATGTTTCAGTCATACCGTATGTTTGCGCAACAGGTAACTGTCGTCGTTCCGCTTCTTCTAGTAACGGACGAGGGACGGGACCACCACCGACGAGCAATGTACGAAGATGATATCGCGCTAGTCCTGCATCGAGTAGTCGTTGCAGCATGATGGAGACGAGAGACAGTTGTGTGATTCCTTCCGTCCGAATCAAGTCAAGCGTCCGATTGACATCAAATCGTGGTTCTACGTAGAGTGTCGAACCGATGATGGCACTCCGATATACTTGTGACAGTCCGCTCATGTGAAATAGGGGAGTCACCACTAACATACGGTCAGATGCGTGATAGTCTAGATGTGACTCGGCAGCGCGTGCGCTAGCAAGATGATTGCCATACGTCTGTTGCACCGCTTTGGCCCGCCCCGTCGTACCGGATGTGAACATGAGAGACATCGTGTCATTTTCTTTCCACTCATGTGTCACAGTGAAACCTGAACGCGCCCGACGTGTCACTAAAAGTTGTGTGAGCGGCAAATCAATCTCGTCATCGACGAGAAGCGAATCGACTCTTGCTGTATTTAACTGAGTGCGTACTTCCTCTAAGGTCAATCGTGTGTTCAGCGGCACGATGACTTTACCAAGCAGGTGCACGGCATGGACGGCGATGACGTAATCTTTGCTGTTTTGAGCGAAGATGCCGATTCTCTCGGCAGTGGGTGCCTGTTCATGGATATATTGGGCAAGTTGCAAGCTCTCGGTACGTAACGCTTTCCACGTCAGTCTTTCCTCGCTTGTTACGAGTGCAATCTGTGATGCCGGATGTTGATGAATCCATTCATACATATGTGTAACCTCCAAAAAAAGAGTAGCGGAATCGCTACTCTCTCAACAAAATTAAGGGAAACGTGGGAATTGACCGAAGTCAGGATCACGTTTTTCTTTGAACGCATCGCGTCCTTCTTTCGCTTCATCCGTTGTGTAGTAGAGAAGCGTTGCATCTCCAGCGAGTTGCTGAAGGCCAGCAAGACCGTCTGTGTCTGCGTTCATCGCTGCTTTCAAGAAGCGAAGTGCAGTCGGTGAGTGTTGTAAGATTTCTTGGCACCACTTGACTGTTTCTGCTTCGAGTTGATCGAGAGGGACGACGGTGTTGACGAGTCCCATTTCGAGTGCTTCTTGCGCATCGTACTGGCGGCAGAGGTACCAGATTTCACGAGCTTTCTTATGACCGATGATGCGTGCTAAGTAACCAGAACCGTATCCTGCATCGAACGAACCGACTTTAGGACCTGTTTGTCCGAAGCGAGCGTTGTCCGCTGCAATCGTTAAGTCACATACGACGTGAAGGACATGCCCTCCGCCGATTGCGAAACCTGCGACCATGGCGATGACCGGTTTTGGAATGACGCGAATGAGGCGTTGAAGGTCGAGGACGTTCAAGCGCGGGATTTCATCTTCCCCGACGTATCCGCCATGCCCACGAACTTTTTGGTCTCCACCTGAACAGAATGCCTTTTCGCCTTCACCCGTCAAGATGATGACGCCGACTTCTTTGTCGTCACGTGCGCGTGCGAATGCGTCAATCAATTCATTGACCGTCAACGGACGGAACGCGTTGCGTACCTCTGGACGGTTGATGGTGATTTTAGCAATCCCATTCCATGTCTCATATTTAATGTCTTCATACGTACGGACCGATGTCCAGTTCGCTACTGATTCCATTTTAAATACCCCCTAAAATCAATTTCTTTATTATTGTACCAAACTCTGGTGCATTCTCGATATGAGGAGCATGCCCCGCATTTGAAATTTCATAAATTTTAAGATCAGACCGTTCTTCCTGCATCTGTCGCGCAATCGCGTTGAACTTATGATCTTCTGCTCCGACAATCAAATCGGTACGAGGAAGATGCTCTAGGGCGCCCCATAGCGATGGCATATGACCCGTTCCGATAGCTCGCAAACTGTTCGCAAGAGCAGTTGGGTCTTGTGCGAGACGGTCCTTTCGAAGTGCATGCTTCATTTCTTCTGTTTGTCGCCAAAGCGGAAGGCTCTCCCATCGTTTGACGAAAGCAACGAGTCCTTCGGTTTCGATGAAGCGAGCGAGTTCTTCGTCTTGACGTCGGCGAGCTGACCGTTCTTTCGAAGAACGGAGGCCGGGTGTCGTACTGATCCCGATGACATGTTCGACGCGCTTGTCGCATGCGGCGAGCGTTAATGCGATCCGACCACCGAGTGAATACCCGACGACCGTCCATGGACGGTCGTCTAAATCGAGTAGGCGTGAAAGGTCCTCAACTTGTTGACTCATTGTCGAACGGCCGACAGTAGGATGTTCCGTTGACCCATGTTGAAGGAGTGAAGGGGATACGGAGCGGATCGGCATCGCAGGCAGCCAATCAATCCAGTGACTAGTTCCCGTGAACCCGTGTAGGAACAGCACTGGTTTGCCTTCTCCTTGAACAGTTACCTCGTAGCGGACACCTCTCAAGTCGATATTCATGCTTCATTTTCCGTGATGAGGCGAGCGCAAACGGATTGTGTCCATTCTCGATGTGTGATGACATTCTGCTCGCGATTTGATGGGAATTCAATCAAGTGAATGCCATCTTCTACTGCTGTTTGAATGTCATCGGGCCGTTCAATCAAACGATAGGTCAAACCGTACGTCTCCGCAAATCCACGAATGTTTAAATCGAGTGGTGTCCCGAACAAATCTTCGAATAGCTGAGCGTCAACTGAAACCTGCGGTAAAAAGGAGAAGATTCCTCCGCCATTGTTATTCGAAATGACGACAGAAAATTTTCCGGGGTGATGTTTTAACAGTTGTAAGGCATTGCTATCATGATAGAATGCCAAATCACCAATAAGTAGAGCGGCTTGGGTCGTGTCATAACAACTGCCGAGCGCGCTCGATATCACACCGTCAATCCCATTTGCGCCTCGATTGGCGAGGACTTGAACTGGTTTTCCGGCTGATAATGTCGTATCGACATCGCGAATTGGCATACTGTTACTGACAAAAAGTCGTTCGATTGACGTATCAAGTAATCGTTTCGTCAATTCCGCTTCTCCTTGAAGGGAAGCTTTTGCTGACTCGGCGATCTCTTCGAAGAGACGTAGTCGTTCGATATAATGTGGTGCATTGATTGATTCAATAAGTGGTAAAAAGTCGAGCGCGTCTCCATAACAGATGGTCGCGTGGCTACTCGGGTCACGGTAAGAACCGGGTTCTTCGACCACAAGTTGGTCAGCCGAAGACATCCATTGATTGAACCGCTTGGAAACGGGTGCGGCACCGAAGCGGATGAATACATCGGGTAACCAGTCGGCACGATGCTCACTTGCGAGCCACGTGTCATAGTTCGTCAAGACATCATCAAAACGCCGCATATCGCTAAGTGGATCGGCGAAAATCGGAATGTTATGTTCCGTCGCGAATTCATATATTCCTTCTTGCCATGTTGACGGTGTAGAGGGCCCGACGACGAAAGCGAGTTGTTTTTGGTGTGTCCGTTCTGAAAAGAGATCACGGTCGGCACGTGTCGGACGAACGCGCTGTCTTTCTCGTGTAATTGGTTCACCTTTTAGAATTTGCTTTAAGTATTCAAGGTCTGGAAGCAATGGTTCTCGGAACGGGACATTTAAATGAACCGGTCCCATCGGAGCCTGCATGGCAACACTTGTGAACCGGGTGACCGTCTGTTGCATGAATGAGAGCGTCACTTCTTCCGGAACGGGGAGGTCGAGGCTCATTTTTACCTGTTCGCCGTATAACCTGACTTGATTGATCGTCTGGGGTGCCCCGACATTTCGGAGTTCATGCGGTCGGTCGGTCGTGAGAACAATGAGCGGTAGCTGAGAAATATACGCTTCCGTCACAGCCGAGTAATAATTCGTCGCGGCTGTACCGCTCGTGCAAATGAGTGCGACAGGACGGACAGTGTCCGTTGAACGTGTCAGACCGAGCGCGAAAAATGCGGCAGAACGTTCGTCGACGATGATGTGGTGACGAAGATGAGGGTGTAGATAAGCTGCCACAGCGAGCGGGGTCGAACGAGAACCTGGGCTGATGACGACATCCTTCACACCGGATTCAACTAGTCGATTCACCATAGACGCCACCCATTCGGTCAACATCTTATTCATGTGGGCTGCCTCCTTGGTCGTGCGAATCAAACTGCAGTGCTTGTTTGATTGGACTCATTTTCATTTCTGTTTCTTCGAGCTCTTGTTCTAGGACAGAGTCTTTGACGATGCCGCCTCCTGCATAAAGCGCAACGAACTGATGTTGAACGAGCGCGGAGCGGATGGCGACGATAAATTCTCCATCCCCTTCATTGTCAATCCAACCAAAGGGAGAACCATACCATCCGCGGTCGAAGCGCTCGACTTCACGAAGCAATCGGACCGATGTCCGCTTCGGTGACCCGCCGAGTGCAGGCGTCGGATGTAAGGCTTCCGCCAATGACAACAGCGAGGCGTTCGTTTCAAGTATCGCCTCAATTGGTGTATGCAGATGGAACACAGAGCGATTCGCAAGGATTTGTGGGGTCTCGCTCGTTTGAATCGGTGCCGTGTACGGTGTCAATGCTTGTTTAATATCTTTCACGACAATCTGATGCTCTTCTCGGTTTTTGGCATCATTCAATAGGTACTCTTTCGCGAGGTCGGCTTCAATTTCGGTTTTTGGACGTTTGATTGTGCCGGCGATTGCTGCGGTGTGGAGGTGCAAACCTTCTTTTTGAATCAATCGCTCAGGTGTTGCTCCGAAGAACCCGATGTCCCGCTTCGGTTGATATAAGTAGATGTAACTCGACTCCTGGTGGTCTGCTAAGTGTTTTAAACTTTTAGCAAACGGAAAGGCACCTTCAGAGCGTTGATAAATTTCTTCTCGGGCAATGACTAGCTTTTCCACTCGCTCTTCTTCAATCAATTGTTTCGCTTGTTGAAAACTCGATTTATAATGATCGATTCCATCCTTTACTTTCGAATAAGATGGCGTGGATTCTTCAGATGGGCGAAGCAGATTAAATTGAGCCAATTGATCGGCCAATTGGATTAAATACTGTTCGACCGATTGTTTTGAAGAAACGAGGGTGGCGACGGTCATCGTGTGTCGATCTTTGTAACGACGGTATAGAAATTTTGGGACGACGAGTGATGCCTCCCCAAAGGCATCCCACATGCTCTTTTGTGGTCGCATAAACGTGTCGAATGAAAATCCGGCAAACGCATAGATTTTGGCATCGACGTCTCGTCGATGTAAACTCCAATCGTACTGAAGTCGCTGAAAGCGCTCAGGTCCAGAAGCGCTCAAGACGAGCGCATCCCCGCAACCAAGCATCTCAAGTGTGCGGTCCGGTGTCATGAAGTAGTAGTGAGACGTATCGGTGTTCTGGATGATTTGGAAAGCATCGAACGCCGAAACCTCCCATGTGTAGGCTGCTAGGACAGGTCGCTGCCAAGCACGCGCCCGTTTATGGGCTTGTTCGATTCGTTGTTTTATATGTGTTTGAGTATCTGGCATAAAAGAAAAGCCTCCTCAATCCGATAGAATTCTCACTCTTTAGTGTATCACGAGTTCCCGACTCACCTGTCTATGAAATGCTCGAGAAATTGTAAGGAATACGAGATGTCGGGCTGACGTTGACAGATTTTTTCATCGAGACGTAAACTAACGTAGGGAGGGAAAGAAATGAAACAGAAATCAAAGGGTGCATATTGGCGAATGATTCGCCCGCATACCCTGACAGCTAGCTTTATTCCGGTATTGCTCGGGACGTTCATCGTCCTCGATCAAACGGAACTGAAGTGGGGACTCTTTCTCGCCATGTTAGTGGCGTCTGTCCTCATTCAAATCGCGACGAACTTATTTAACGAGTATTATGATTATAAGCGCGGACTTGATCATGAAGGTTCTATCGGAATCGGTGGCTCTATCGTTCGGGATGGATTCACACCTCAACAAGTGTTGACAATTGCCCTTAGCATGTATGCCATCTCCGCATTACTCGGACTCTATATCGCAGCTTCTACGAGTTGGCATCTATTATGGGTCGGAGCGTTGTCGATGCTTGTCGGATACTTGTACACGGGTGGTCCGCTTCCGATTGCCTATACACCGTTTGGGGAACTGGTTGCTGGATTATTCATGGGTTATGTCATCATCGGGATTTCCGGCTATATTCAAATGAATACGGTGACAACAGAGTTGTTACTCGTGTCGTTCCCGATGGCATTGTTGATTGGTGCGATCTTACTTGCGAATAACATTCGTGATTTAGATAACGATAAAGAGAATGGTCGAAAAACGATTGCTTGTCTCGTCGGGCATCGGCGTGCGGTATATGTACTTGCCTTATTCTTTATCGCTGCACTAGTCGGAATCATCGTCGCCGTCGTGTATTATGGAGTCACACCTTGGGTTCTATTGTCACTCTTCACGGTTCCGGTCATGGTAAGAGCCATTCAACAGTTTTGGAAAAAGGCTGAACCGGCGGAATTGATGCCTGCTATGGCGATGACGGCGAAAGTGAACACGTTGTTCGGGGCGTGGATGGTCATTGGGTTGATCGTATCAAGATTTGTATTGTAAAAAGGGGAGGCGTTAACGTGTCAGTCGTAAAAGAAATGCTTGAATTCAATAAACGTTTCGTAGAGGAAAAACAGTACGAGCCGTTCGTATCTGATAAATTTCCGGATAAAAAAATTGTCATTTTAACGTGTATGGATACGCGTTTGACGGAACTGTTGCCTCAAGCGCTCGGACTCAAGAACGGGGACGCTAAAATCATCAAAAATGCGGGCGCTGTCTTGTCCCATCCATTCGGTTCGGCAATGCGCTCAATTTTAGTAGCGCTCTATGCACTAGGTGCAGAGGAAGTCGTCGTCGTCGGACATTATGACTGTGGGATGGCGGCAATCGAACCATCTGTAGTCATTGAAGAGATGGAGCGTCGAGGAATCGATTCACAAACATTGAAGACGTTGAAATCGTCAGGAATGGATTTAGAACAATGGTTACATGGGTTTGATTCAGTCGAAGAGAATGTCGTTCATTCTATCAACTTGATCAACAATCATCCGTTGCTTCCACCAGGGACAAACGTTCATGGATTTGTGATTGATCCAGCGACGGGTCGTCTCGATCCGGTAGAAGTATAAGAAAAGGGCGCGTTCAGCCGAACGCGCCCTTTTTTGTTACCCATACGTATTCGTCGGGATGTCATCGTAATTGTCTTCTGCTTTTTGTTCTTTCGCTTTCTTTTTGTTCTTTTTAAAGTCACGTTCGTATTCTTGCTCACTCGGTGTTTTGAAGAAACGCATCCACGTTGCATTGATCTCAGAACCGATGAGAATAATCATCCCGGTGAGTTGCAACCAGAGCAACGTGACGATGATTCCACCAAGGGACCCATACGTCGAATCATAGCTCCCGAAGTTTGAAACGTACAAACTAAATCCGAGGGAGACGAGTTGCCATCCGATGACGCCAAAAATGGCGCCAGGAATCGTACTTTTCCAAAAGACGTGTTGTTGTGGAGATACTTTATAAAAAATCGAAAGTGTCAAAATCAAGACGACGGTTGTCAGAACATATCGGAATACGTTAATCATCATTTCTTCGGCCCCGGTAATGTTGACGGGTAAGTATTCAGTGACGAACGAGATGATTTGAGATCCGAATACGTTTGAGAGAATGAGTAACAGCATCCCGATCCCTAATAAAATCGTCAATCCGAGGGCAAGTCCCTTCTTCACGAAAAAATTGCGTTCATTGTCTTCCCCGTAGGCGTGAAGTGAAGTGGTGATCAGGCGGTCAACCCCTTTTGAGGCGGACCAAATGGCCAAAATCGCACCGAGTGACAAGAGACCGCCACGTGGTTCGCCAATCGCTTCGAAAATACCGGTTAAAAATTCGGAAGCGGCTGAGCCTGGTGCTAAATCGTTTAATTGATTTTGAAAGGACTCTTGTGAGATTTCAAAAAAAGATAAGAGTGCCAAAATAAAAATGATTCCCGGGAAAATCGATAAAAACCAAAAGAATGCGAGAGTAGCCCCGTAGTCTTGTACATCATGCTCTTTAAAGCGTCGGAATAACTCCTTCGCGAAAGAGAGCCAATTCTTCTTTTCGTTTACTTCCGTCATTGCCATCATAAAACCCTCCTGACTCGGTCGTTAAAAAACGTTTCCCGAATTCGGGTGAGGATACACCTGATTAATCTTCAGACAACGTCAAATCGTAAAATCGTGTCTCGGATGAGGCGAGTTTTTCAGCGAGTGACGGTGGGCGAACCGGGAGGTGGGGAAGAGCCGACCGTTTAATCCACATCGGGGTGTAGGAACCGTTCGTTTGCTCTTCTTGGAATTCTTCGCCCGTACCTGTTCCGAATTCGCCACCGGTTATCTTCGCCCAATAGTAAGGATTTAATTCGTTGTTGAATGCGACGTAAGCAGCGACCCCTTCTAATTCCACATGAACACCAAGCTCTTCGAATGCTTCGCGAATCGCCGTTTCTTCTGTCGTATGTCCATATTCCACGCCACCACCCGGAAAGACGTAGTATAAGACGTTTTCTTTTTCACGCCGGATTAAAGCAACTTCATCCTGATCATTCGTTAAAATGACTGCACTTCTTAATTTCGTTCGAACCACTGAAATCGTTCCTTTCGTTCCTGTAAATTTGCACAAAACGCATCGACGATTCGCCGATGCGTTCAACTCATTTTTGCGTAGGTTGTTCCAAAGAATCATACATATCTTGCGTCAATCCATTTTCATGTGAGGCGATGACTTTTCCTGCGACGCGCATGCCGAGGCGAAGTGCCTCTTCGATTGAATGCTTTTTCATCAGTTCAGAGATGACAGCGGAGAAGAAAGAATCGCCAGCTCCAGTTGAATCAGCGACTTTCACTTTTGTTGTCGGAACATGACCCTGTTCGTTCGTTCGAAGGTCGACATATACGGCGCCGAGCTCGCTCATCGTGACGATCGTGAGGGGGGCGCCTTTCATAGCGAGTACTTCTGCGACACGTAACGCATCGTCAACTGTGACAATCGACATGTCGGATAAGATTTCCGCTTCTTCACGACTGCAGATAAATCCGGTGAAACCTTGAAGTAAATGACGGTTTCGTTCGATGACAGATAGGTGACCACAGACACCATAGAGCGGTAAATCCATTTCACGACATAACTCGATCGTCTCGTTCAAGACGTTGACCGATAAGTCTAAGTCGATCGCAACGGCATCGCTCTCTTCAAAGACCGTATCGATTTGACGTAAAATTGCTTCTTCCATTCGTGCTTCGTCCGGTTGCTTCGAAATAGACGTTTGAAGGTCGCCGTTGTTGTCCATGACAGCGAGCCACATCCCCATACCATTATCCTCGAGCATGTCGACGCCGTCGACGTTTACGTTCAAACAACGCAACTCTTCGAGGACACCGACACCGATCTGGTCATTCGTGACGGTTGAGACGAAGCGGACGTCGTTGCCGAGCACGCCTAAGTTCTGAGCAACGTTTCGACCTGTTCCACCATTGGAAAACGTGATGTCGCCGACATTCTTCGCATCTTTATGGAGCGGTGCGAAGGACGTTCCTTTAATATCGACAAACACCTTGCCGATGACTGCAATCGTATTCATATCTTGTACCACCTTTAGTCAGTCTTTCGTCTGTTTCAGTCTGTAGACACATTGTTTCAATTATAACGAAATCGACAAATTGTTTCAATCATCGATTCTATTTTGTCGAATTACTCCCAGGATGATGTGAGGAGACGGAGACCGTTTAAAATGACAAGGATGGTAGAACCTTCGTGACCGACAACGGCAAACGGCATGATGAGTAGTTCAAAAATGTTCGTCGCAATCAATACAAGGATGACAGCTAGGGCGAAGACAACGTTTTGCAGGACGATTCGATTCAACTTCCGCGATTGACGAATCGCGTCACTCAATCGAACGAGATCGTTTTTCATCAAGACGACATCTGCCGTTTCGAGAGCGGCGTCTGTTCCTTCGCCCATAGCAATCCCGACATCAGCGGTTGCGAGCGCAGGTGCATCATTGATTCCGTCGCCAATCATCCCGATTGCCCCATACTCTTCACGTAACGTCTTAATTTGCGAAACCTTCTCTTCTGGCAAACATTCAGCGATATAGCGTGTCAATCCGGCTTCGTTCGCGATGGCGCGAGCGGTCGCTTCATTGTCTCCAGTAATCATGATGGTTGCAATGCCGAGGTCATTCAATCGCTGAATCGCTACCGTTGCCTCGGGACGTAGTGTGTCACGCAAGGCGTACGCGCCGATTGTACGTGTTTCATCACTGATGAAGACGAGCGTATGACCCGCTTCTTTTAAACGCTCAACGTCCTCTTTATAGAAATCTCCGCTCCGGTCCGCAAATTTTTGTTTCCCAACGCGATACGTGACACCGTCAATCGTCGCTTCAATCCCAGAACCTGTGATGTCTTTAAAGTGTGTCATTTCCCCGGTATGTTTTCCGGTATACGATACGAGAGCTTCAGCAAGCGGATGCATCGAGTGTTCTTCAATCAAACTGACGATTCGGTTGACGTCGTTTTCATGCAAATCAGATGAAATAATCGCTTCTTGTACAATTGGTTTCCCGATTGTAAGTGTGCCGGTCTTGTCAAACGCAATGGCTTTTAGACGTCCCATATTCTCGATATGAGCGCCACCTTTAAAGAGAATGCCGTGTTTTGCTGAAGAGGCGATGGCGGCCAGGGCAGCTGGCGTGATGGCAGCGACGAGAGCACAAGGGGAAGCGACGACGAGAAGAATCATCCCCCGGTAAATGCTCGTTTCGAGAGACCATGATGTGAAAAATGGTCCGAGCAAGATGATGGCTGCGACAGAGAAGAGAACGATTTGAACATACCGTCCTTCATAGCGATCGATGAACTGGGCAGATGGCGACTTTTCTTCCTGTGCTTGTTGAACCATTTGAATGATTTTTTGGAACAGGGTCTCGGTTGCCAGTTTTGTCACTTCAATTGTCAAAACACCGTTTAAGTTGACGCTTGAACCGAACACGTCCTCACCGACTTGGCGGTCGACAGGAACGGACTCTCCCGTAATGGCTGCTTCTTCGACAGAAGCGCTTCCCTTTATGATTCGTCCATCGACAGGGATGCGTTCGCCCGGACGAACATAGATTCGATCACCGACTTTTAGGTCATTGATATGAACCACTTCAAGTTCATCAGAAGCAGTCAGACGAGTCGCTTGTTCAGGTTGTAATTCCATTAGCGATTCGAGAGCTCGTTCATTCTTATTCATCGTATACGTCTCAAGGGCACCGGATAGGGCGAAAATGAAGATGAGAATTGCTCCCTCCATCCAGTAACCGATGGATGCGGCACCGATGGCAGCGATAATCATGAGAAGTTCTACGTTAAGCGATTTCGTTTCGATGGTGTCCGTGATTCCTTCCTTCGCTTTGGCGTAGCCGCCGATGAAAAAGGCAGATAAGTAAAGCGTGACGTAAGTCCAAGAAGCTCCGCCTTGTGTTTCGGCGATATAAGCGAGTACAATCAATACACCGCTGATGAGCGCCATGATCAATTCGATATGTTCGTACCAGCTAGCCCGTTTGAAAACGTGGCTTTTTTCGTGTGTGACCGGTTGGACGTTCATGAAATCCCTTCTTTCTAATTGATAATGAATCTCGATTAAATGATAATGAGTGATGATGATTATCATCTTCAATCGGCTTAAAATAAGGTTGATTGCGACGTTTGATGTGATTTTTTAATTTATAATAATTATTATCTAGATTTATTTTAACATGCTCAGCGGGTACTAACAAATATAAAGATTAAGGAGTTTTTGTGTCATGCAGAATATATTTCAACGCCCTTGGACAGTGGCGTTTTTAGCGATTTTTAATACATTGTTATGGGGGAGTGCCTTCCCATTCATTAAACTAAGCTATGAAAAACTGGATATTCAGTCGAATGAATATGGACAACAGTTGTTATTCGCAGGAGAGCGCTTTTTACTTGCCGGACTATTGCTACTTTTAATTAGTCAGACTGTGTTAAAACGGTCGGTCCGATTGACGCGTGAAAAGTTTAAAGCGTATGCGCATCTCGGTTCATTTTTGACGTTCCTACAATATTTGTTCTTCTATATCGGACTTTCTATTTCGACCGGCGTTCAAGGGTCAATCATTGCCGGTTCCACATCATTCTTTCAAATGGCTCTCGCTCATTTCCGGTATGAAGACGATAAGTTGAATCGTTTGAAAGGGTTTGCTCTGACGTTTGGGTTTTCTGGAATCGTGATCGCGAACTGGCCGGCGACCGGGTCGGAAGTCGGATTCGGCTTAGGTGAAATTTTACTCATCTTGGCAATGGTATCCGGGGCATTCGGGAACTTAATTGCGAAGGATTACTCAAGAATATATGATGTTGCTCCGATGACAGCTTGGGCAATGGTGATTGGTTCTGTCGGGCTACTGATCATCGGCTATCTATTAGATCCAAATGGCATCGACATGCCATATACCGGACAGACAATTGCATTTCTGTTTTACTTGGCGATGTTATCAGCGATTGGCTTTACATTGTGGAACACGTTGATGAAATACAATCCGGTCAGTCGAATCTCACTCTATATCTTCTTAGTTCCCTTATTTGGGGTCATGTTGTCAGGGATTTTACTCGGTGAAACGATTCCGTGGAATGCGGTTGTCGGGCTTGGGTTCGTCATCGTCGGGATTTATTTATCGACGTATTTCCAAGGTCGCCGTACGAAAAAACAAATCGATCACATTTGAAACGAGACAGAGTTGACGGAATTGAAATCCCATGCCAAAATATATTAAAAATTCTGAATTTTAAAGTTCGAAAATCGGTCTTCGTTTGAAAAGACTTGCGTGCACAATCATTCAAAGAGAGGAGGAAAAACAATGACTAGAAATCGAATCGTCCGAAACATTCTCATCTCGCGTCAACCGAAAGATGAGTACGTGAAGTACGTGATGAAGTGCGTGAGTCAAAGTTTAAAAGAACGTCACGGTCCAGTGGCGACTCGCGCCACAAGACGGGGTGACGATATTCAGACGCGATGGCAGTTCGATGACCGTGTCGTAGAGGTGACGCTAAAATCTGATGTCCTCGCTTCACTAGACACGGAGCCATTCGCGCTAGACGAAGTGTTCATTCAAGCTTTACAGTTAAACGACGAAGAAATGGAACGCGTTGTAGAATAAACAGAGGCAGATGGTTCATGGGAACCATCTGCCTCTGTTTATATGTCGATCGGCTTGGCGGTCGACGTGAAAAGTCGAAGCGCCAGAATACCGAGAATGACGGCGTACATAAAGAAATAGACTTCTTTCGGTAAAGACAACCAAAAGGCGCCAATCATCGGACCTGAGATTGAGCCGATGCTAAACGAGATGCTGTACAGCATGTTTCCCGTTGGCAGTAACGAACGGGGGAGCACTTCTGTCATGTGGGCCAACCCAAGTGAATAGGTCGATCCTAGTCCGGCGCCGGCAAGCGCAAATAGAATGAGTAGGCCGACATAGTGGTCGACTACGAGATTGGCTAAGGCAAACACAAGTGTCCCGAACGTCAGCACGATTTGTAAGATCCGTTTCTTACCATACAAGTCTGCGAGACGACCAAGCGGAAGCTGAACGACAATCGACATGACGATGAACGTCGTGATGAGTGTACTCGTTTCTGTCAAACTCATCCCATTCCGAGAGGTGAAAATAGGGAAATTGGCATTTAAACTCGCTTCAAGAAAACCGTATGTAAAGGCGGGGAGAAGCGTGTATCCAGCACCGATAAGAATCAGTCGAATTCGTCCCTTCGAGTCAGTCCTCACTTTTTCGACCTCCGGAAACTCATTCTCAACTTTAAAGACGAGCATCAACGAAGCGAGACAGAAGAAGACGATGACTAAGAAGGGTAGCCAAAACCATAGGTCGACGAGTGGGGCAATCAATGGACCGATGGCGAAACCGAGACTGAACGACATGCCATAATACGCCATCGCTCGACCGAGGCTGCGCTTATCGCTAGCGGACGTGACCCATACTTGCGAGCCGTAATGTAAGGCAGAATCGCCAAACCCGATGAAGAACCGCATCATCGCCCAAACGAGTAAGGACGGCCAAATTGGTAAGGCGAAGGTAGCAATACCCGTCAAGACGATACCAAGGACGATGGTCGGACGGAATCCGTATTTTCGGACGAAGCGCTCCAAGAGAGGCGCGGATACGATCACGCCGACGTAGAGCATCGTCGCGTTCAATCCGTTCACCCAGGCCGGAGCACCGTCCCGTTCAATCAGCGTGGAAAGGAGCGGAATCAGGGCACCTTGAATCAAACCGGAAATAAAGACGATCAATAATAAGATCATAAAACGAAAGCGGAGCATACATTCACCTCATGAAGTCAAAGTAAAAAGCCGAGAAGGTTCTCAGCTTTTCGTGTCGTCAATCGGTTGTGGAGAGTGGTTCAAATGTAGCAACTCATCATCCCAACTGCCTTGACTGAACATTTCATCATGCTCTACTTTGTCTGAAACGAATGCGGCTGTCAATAAGATGCTAAGCACACCACCAAAAATAATAATGGCCATGATTGTAATCATGAATACATAAATCGCTGTCATCTATACACACCTCGATTCAGTTAATATATAGAACATTTCCCGAAACGAAATAATTAAAACGAGGTAGCCTTACGAGATTGGAAATCCACTGTCGGATAATAGGCTTGCTTGACGAGCGCGTTCGGACCAAGACATTTCACGGCGGGACAGTGGCATGAAAGCGTGGCATTCAGTTGACTGTTCGTCCACGTATCATATGCCTCCTGGAATGACGTGTCATAGACGGTCCCGAGTGTGCCGAGTTCATCACCAAAATCGGTCACGATGATTTGTCCGTCAAAGATATTCGTGTTGAGACGGGAGCGGCCATCCGGGTCGTTTCGAACGGTCACGTTTTTTGTTTCATGAAGTCGTTTCAACAGGGCACGATCTTCAGGTAGGTCAGAACATGCATAGAATGGTAACGTACCAAAGAGCATCCAAACATTCTCGTCACGGACGTCGAGCAAGTCATGGATGGCCTGTCGCGTATCAGCAAGGGAAGCTGATTCGAGGGCGCTAGCAAAGTCTGCGGGGTACATTGGGTGCACCTCATGTCTTTGGCAACCGAGTGAGACAATTTCTTCATGGATTTCTTTCAAATGCGGAATCGTCCGCTTGTTAATCATCGTCTCTGCTGACACGATGATCCCTTCAGCTGTAAGGGCGCGGGCGTTGTCTTTCATCGTCTGGAGCATTTTCAACCGAGCCTCTTCACTCGGTTTCCGGTCCATCATCGCGAATCCGCCTTCAAGGAAATCGGCATCGGTGCCCCAGTTATGCGAAATGTGCAAAACGTCCAAGTAAGGGGTAATAAGATGATAGCGAGATAACGGTAACGTCAAATTCGAGTTGATTTGCGTACGGGCCCCACGTTCTTTCGCATAGCGTAACAGTGGGACGACATAATTGCGAACAGATTTCATCGATAACATCGGTTCACCGCCTGTAATCGAGAAGGCACGCAAATGTTCGATCTCATCCAGTCGTTGAATCAACAGATCGAGCGGCACTTCTGGTTCTTCTGTTTGGTCGAGCATATACCCGACCGCACAATGTTCGCAGCGCATGTTACACAACTTTGTTGTGGTGACTTCGACATTGGATAAGACGAGTCGACCGTGTTCGACTTGGTCGAGATAGGCTTCCCAAGGGTCGAAAGTTGGGGAGATGTTTTGCATGTGGATTCCACCTTTTCATCAAGTTACACGAAATAGTATGCTATAATAGCAACTCTTTGTCACGAACCAAAGGAGCGATTACAAGATGGGTAAATCACGTACAGATACCGCCGGAAAGATGAACGTCCTAAAATCGAGAACGGAATTGCTCTGTCTATCGGTCAATACGCTAGATGAGCATACGACACCTGAAGATTTACATCGCCTGTTAGCCGACATTGATTCGTTGCGCGCCAAAGTTGTGCGTTACGCCAAAGACCTAGAACAATCGTCTCGAAAGGATGAATCAGATTGAAATTAATCACAGGAGATTTTAAAGATGTCACGGTCGAACGACTTGGCATTAATGGAGAAGGCATCGCGACAATTAATCGCATGGTCATCTTCATTCCAAATTTATTGCCGGGAGAACGAGCAAAAGTCGAAATCACGAGGGTAGAAAAAAATTACGCGGAAGCACGTGTCGTCAAGCGCGATAACGATTCGAAAGACCGCGTCAAAGCACCTTGTCCGATTTACGACGAGTGTGGTGGATGTCAAATCCAACATATGAGTTCGCGTTTGCAGATGGAGTATAAGGAAGAAATCGTTCGGAACGCTTTCCGTCAAAAGACAAAACTCAACGTGGACAAATCGGATATCCGTCCGACAATCGGAATGGAAGATCCATGGTATTACCGCAATAAATCACAGTTTCCGCTCGGTACACGCCGTGGGGAAATCGTGTCTGGTCTTTACAAGCCGAATTCGAACCATCTCGTACCAATCGAGCACTGTATGGTTCAACAACGTGACACGACGAATATCAACAATGCGATTGTCCGTATTTTAAACGAACTCGATATTCCCGTCTACGACGCACGCCGTGATACCGGGTATGCGCGTACAATCGTTGTCCGTTCAGGTTATAACACGAATGATGTTCAAGTTGTTCTGGTCGTCGGACACGAAGATGTTCCGGACTTGGATGAGTTGAGTGACCGAATCATGGAATTGCCGAACGTCGTGTCGTTCCATATCAACATCAACGCGAATCGTTCAGGTGTGATCTTTGGTTATCGGACGGTCCATATCGCAGGTCAAGAGAAGATGGATGAACAGCTAGATGATGTCCATTATCATCTGTCACCACGTGCATTCTTCCAGTTGAATCCGGCCCAAACGGAGAAGATGTACCGTGAAGTGGTCGAGGCAGCAGGATTGACGGGTGAAGAACGAGTCATCGATGCGTATGCGGGAGTAGGATCGATTGGTCTTTGGTTAGCTCCATACGCGAAAGAGATTCGCGGGATGGAAGTCGTGCCGGAAGCGGTCGAAGATGCGAATGACCATATGCGTGAAAATGGCTACAATCATGTCATGTATGTAGAAGGACGTGCCGAGCACTGGATTCCACGTTGGGTGAAAGATGGATGGATTCCAGACGTCGTCGTCGTCGACCCGCCACGAACAGGGATGGACCATCAATTGATCAATTCCATCATCTCTTCTAAAACGAAGCGAATCGTTTACGTGTCATGTAACCCACAGACACTCGCGCGTGATGCTGACCAGTTGATGAAGGCGGGATACAAGGTGAATTACGTTCAACCGTATGACATGTTCCCACAAACTTCACACGTCGAATCCGTTGTTGTATTCGAGAAAAAGAAAAAGAAAAAATATTGACGAGTCCGTGAAAAGACTTGCCACGTAAGCGTTTTCAAGATATAGTTCAGATGTCAGACTTCTTTTCAAATATAGAAGTGGAGGAACATCCAATGATTTCACAAGAACGCGTACAAGAACTCGTGCATAAAGCGATTGAAGCGAGAAAACGTGCTTATACACCATATTCAAAGTTTAAAGTGGGAGCTGTTGTCATCGATGCAGCCGGAAACGAAGTTTCGGGATGTAACGTAGAAAATGCCTCATATGGTCTATCGATGTGTGCCGAACGCACAGCCATTTTTAAAGCCGTGTCAGAAGGTAGTGACGCGATTGAAACGGTCGTCGTCGTCGGTGACACGGAAGGCCCGATTTCGCCATGTGGTGCGTGTCGCCAAGTGATCGCTGAATTCGCTGGTGAAGACTTCACGTTGATTCTCGCGAACTTGAATGGTGATACGAAAGTGATGACGAAAGAAGAGATGTTACCTTACGGATTTTCACCGAAGGATTTAGCATAACAAGCTGCGGACGTTTGTCCGCAGCTTGTTTAGTTGTCTGTATATTTCTTTTCACTCGAAGATTCATTTTTTGAGTGACGTTTGTTCTTTTCATCTTTTACCCGCTCATTCAATTCCTCGACAGGAATTGGGTCGACGGTCTGCATGCCATCCTCGTCAAAAATACTTTCTTTGTTCGTGTCTACCGCGTCCGGATTATCGAACGGACGTTTCGAGGTAGGTCGTTTCTTTTCCATCCAATCGCCTCCTTCGTCTAGAGATTCCACTACTCGATTCGTTGTAAACGTTTACGCATTTTGTTTTGAGATGATCAATTGGTGGAATGAAGAGTGCATAGTGAAGGAGGGGTTAGGATGGATCGGAAAGTATGGATGGGGATTGTAATCGGTGTCGCAGGCGCGGTGCTCGTTGCCCCAAAAGTGGCAGCACTGCTCTCGCAGCGCGAAGAGGAAGACACGTGGCAGAAGATGGACGAGCGGGAGAGCGTAGACGCGAATCAAGATGAAGCGGAGCAGGGACTCACGCAACTCGATTCAAGTCATCGTGCCGAGTGGCAAGCGAACGGTTTTCCGCAGACGCATGCCGAACGAGAACGACTCGAACAAGAGTCGGTCGAACAATATAAAGGGAAAGATATATAAAATGGCAGCCTCAACGGCTGCCATTTTATATATCGAATGCGTCGTCAGGAAGAAGTGGTAATCCAACTGTGACAGTCGTTCCTTGCCCGACCTCAGAGCTGAAATGAAGGGATCCTTCATGCCGCTCGATGATATGCTTCGCAATGGCCAAACCAAGACCGGTTCCGCCATCTTTTCGTGTCCTTGACTTGTTGACGCGGTAAAATCGTTCCGTCAGCTTCTCTAAATCTTCTTTCGGGATGCCTCGACCTTCGTCACGTATTTCCGTGATCGCATATTCGGTTTCGGCGAACGTCTTCACGTAAATCGTTTTGCCTGCATCCGTATATCGGAGCGCGTTGTCGAGAAGATTGCCGATGACTTGTTCGAGTCGGTCATGGTCACCGAGGATAATCAAGTCGAAGTCTAAATCCGATTCGATCGTCACACCTTTTGCCCGGGCGATCGGTTCGAGCCGATAAAGGACGTCTTCTAGCACTTGGGAGTAGACGACCGGTTCTTTTGTCATCGGGTACGAATCCCGTTCTAGCTGCGCGAGATCGAGCAAGTCCGTGACGAGACGCTGAAGTCGGTTCGTCTCATTCTCAATGATGTCGTAATACTGTGCCCTCGTTTTTTCATCCAATGATTCATCTTGAAGCATTTCGGTATAACCGCGGATGTAGGAGAGTGGCGTGCGAAGTTCATGACTGACGTTAGCCAGAAACTCTTTACGCTGTTCTTCAACGAGTCCGAGCGACTCCGCCATCGAATTGAGCGTGTCCGCCAATTCGCCGATTTCGTCATCGTAGACAATCGGAATGCGGTGGGAGAAATCACCTTGCGCATAGACTTGTGAGGCGCGCTTCATCTGGATGAGTGGTTGGATGATCGTGTCGATGATCTGTTTACCGAAAATGAGCAGGTTCACAATCATGAGAACGAGTAAAAACGTGATCATGAGCCGGATCGGTTGAAACGGTTCACTAATTTTACTGAGTTCCATATAGAGGATCAGGGCATTGTCGAGCTCCCCGTCGCGTATGAGCGGGAAGGCGGTCATTAAAATGTCGACATCCTCGGTCGGGTGCTTTCGGGTCACTGAAATCGCATAACCGTCCTGTAGCCGTTCGAGGTCTTGTTGTCTTAAAAATGTTTTTCCTGACCCGAGTGAATCTTCTCGAACCGACGAAAGGAACACCTTGGTTTCCGTCAATTCGTTCGTATACGTCATACTGTCTGCAAATGCATCCGAGAATCCGTCTGCCTTATAGATGGTGACAAGTTTCTCTCCGCGATTTTTGAGCAGTTCTTCTTGCGTCTGGATATAGAATTTATCGTACAGATAAAACGTCATAATCAGAAACACGAACGCTGAGAAGAGACTGGCTGTCCAAATGGTTATCCAAATCCGCTTCCGGATCGTGTATCGTTTCATCCGTTCGCCTCGAATTTATAGCCAATCCCCCATACCGTTTGAATATAACCACCTGCTTCGCCAAGTTTCAGGCGTAACGTCTTAATATGCGTGTCGACCGTTCGGAGATTCCCGTGGTACTCCGTTCCCCAAATTTGATCGAGTAACTGCTCACGAGAAAATACCTTTTCATCATTTGTGATGAACAAGTAGAGCAAGTCAAACTCTTTACGAGTCAAGTTCACCGTTTTTCCTTTCACGCTGACGGAGCGCCCCTGGATATCAATCGAAAGAACGCCAACGTCAAATGTCGCTTCTTGTTCTTTTGAGAAGCTGTGTGTACGTCGCAATGTCGCTTCGATTCGAGCGAGTAATTCGCGTGGACTAAACGGCTTTGTAATATAGTCATCTGCCCCGATTTTTAGACCGTGGATTCGATCGAGCTCTTCTGAACGTGCCGTCAACAAAATAATCGGTACATTTGAAAACTCGCGAATTCGCATGCAGGCCGTCAATCCATCAAGTTCGGGCATCATGACATCGAGCAAGACGAGGTGGAATGTTTCCTCCTTTAGCCGGGCGATCGCTTCAAGACCGTTTGAGGCGGTGACCGTCTCATACCCTTCTTTTTCTAAATTTGATACAAGTAAATCTCGCATTTGTTCTTCGTCATCAGTTACGAGGATACGGAACATTGATTCTGACATATGCCATTCTCCTTTACAAAACAGTTAACGGGAGTTGTGATGAATCCCTCATACCTTTATCATACCTAACTCTTCGAATTAGAACAGATTTATTCGACTCCGACAAGTTACCTCCATCAAATCCACACAAAAAAGCCACAAAAAAGCCAATTCTTTGACAGAATTGGCTCATGCTTCGAGTTGTGCCTCGAAAGGTACTTCGTATTCCGGGACGTGGAGGGCATGCAAATACAGTTGGAAACTCGATTTGGATACCTCATATAGTACGTATTCAACGTCACCTTGGTTGATCTCTGCAAGTAATTCGGAACGAATCTCGTTTGCGCAAAATGCATAAGGTAGCTTTTCTGCGGCAGCAATCGACCGTTCATTCGATTTACGGATCTTTAAAAATACACTTTCAATATCAAGTTCAAAGAAAAGTTCTGAGAAGAATGATTCCTTTGCCACTTGATTATAACCTTTGCCGTGATATGGCTTGCCAAGCCACGTACCAAGGAATCCATAGCCAGATTCGACATCAAACAAGCTGATTGTCCCGATTGGGGTGCCATACTCGTTCGTGATGGTACGTGAGATGATTTTTCCTTGCTCCTCTAGCTCGATGATTTGCTTCGTGCTAAATAAAAACTCGTCAAAGTGGACCGTCTTTTGACGGACATACGGAAAGACATCTGGGTGTTGCATCAGTTCGAACAACTCCGCGCAGTCGGTGAGCTCACGAAATTTGAGCACCTTTACATTCCTCCTCCTATTTCAGACCGCTGAAGAATAGTCGTAACGAAAGCATACTTCTGGCTTCGCTGTTCGAACCGCCTTGGCTGCTTTATGAAGTTACAAGATAATTTTATATAGTATTTTTAAAAAAGCAAGTAAATTATGCGTAAAAACGTTATGAAAAATAATGAAAATTATTCGACCTCGTGATGCGATTCAGCGCGGTCTGTTTTATAGACAATTTCACCGTTCACAATCGTCATGATTGGCTTGGATAAGTAGTCGAGTGGGAAATGACTCCACAGCACGAGATCGGCGTCTTTTCCAACTTCGAGAGATCCTATCCGATCATCAACACCGAGTGATTCTGCTGGATTGATTGTGATTCCTCGTAACGCGACATCGACAGGTAACCCTTCACGTGCCGCAAGTCCGGCACACAAATTTAAGTACTGGACAGGTGTGTACGGATGGTCGGTCGTGATGGAAACGGACATGCCATGCTCATGAAGAATCCGATAGGTTTCCCACGTCTTATTTTGTAGCTCGATTTTTGACTTACGTGTAAACGTCGGGCCAACGGTGACATGTTTCACACCGAGTTCCTGTAACTTTTCTGCGACGAGATGCCCTTCCGTACAATGTTCGATTCGGTAGTCAAGGTTGAACTCATGCGCGAAACGGACGACAGAAAGAATATCGTCTGCACGGTGCGCATGCACGCGAATCGGCATTTCGCGGTCGAGAGCGAGTTGAATCATTTGGCTACCAAACGTTCCGATTGTTTTCGTCGATCCGACAGTTCGGAACGCTTCACGCAACAACCCCATGATCCCCATTCGTGTCAGGTCTCCTGTTTTCCCCATGCTATGAATGCGTTTCGGGTTTTCGCCGAGTGCCATCTTCAGTCCGGCATGACGACGGACGATCATATCGTCAATGTAGCGACCGTGAGTTTTGATGACGCTAGTCACACCACCGATGACATTCATACTTCCAGGCATGACCTGGACAGCGGTCACACCTGCCATCAGTGCTTCCTCAAACCCTTCGTCAAGTGGATACACGCCATCGATCGCACGGGCATGTGGGGTCATCGCCTCGACCGTTTCGTTCGCATCGTTCCCGACAGACCCTGTCCCTTCATCGTATAAACCAAGATGGGTATGGGCATCGATGAAACCGGGGAATAAAAAGTTTCCTTCTGCCTCGATCACGTGCTCTCCATCAAGTGGTTCGAGCAATTCGGCCATTTCGACAATTTTTCCATCGCGGACACGAAGGTCTCCATAAAAATGTGATGCGGTGATCGGGTAAATATGGGCGTTTCGAATAAGTAAGTGACTCAATCTTCATTCTCCTTAAGCTTCGTGTAATAGTTGTGTGAGTGCAGGTTCAAGCGTTTCGTATCGGAATTCAAATCCATGTTGCAATGCCTTCGTTGGAACGACTTTCGCCCCTTCTAGGACGATGACACTTTTTTCACCAAGGACAAGCTCCATCATCGGAGCAGGTGCCGGGATCCAATGAGGACGATGCATGACTTTCGCAATTGTCTTTCCGAATTCATTCATCGTGACGGGTGTAGGTGCGGTTCCGTTGACGGGACCTTCAATGGAATCGGTTTCGATGACGTGTACGAACAAGCGAACGAGATCATCTAAATGAATCCACGGGACCCACTGCTTACCTGACCCAATTTTACCACCGACCCCGAATTGATAGGGAAGTTTCATGAGTGGGAAGGCGCCACCATCATTGGATAAGACGACACCGGTACGCATCGTCACGAGACGAACGCCTAAGTCACGTATCGGTTCTGCTTCCTGTTCCCAAAGGACACACACATTACCGAGGAAATTGGTCCGTGTCGGTAATGGCGTTTCTTCTGAATAGGTAATGGAGCGGTCTTCACCGTAAATACCGATGGCCGAACCACTGACGACGACCTGTGGTTTTTGTTTCAACTGTTGAATGATCCGGACGACTTCTTTCGTTCCCTCAATCCGGCTTTGAAGGATGGCTTGTTTTTGTTTATGGGTCCATCGTCCGTCGTTGATAGAAGCACCGGCCAAATGGATGAACGCGTCCGTTCCCTCGAGTTCTTCCTCTGGTTTACTATTCGGTGTCAACCATTCGATAAAGGACACCCCGCGATGACGAGGGCGTGGATGACGCGTCAATACGACGACTTGATGCCCGGCATCGGCTAATGCACGGACGAGTGGTTGACCGATGAGTCCGGTCCCACCAGTGATTGCGATTTTCATGAAATTCCCTCCGATATCATGTGTTGTTTCTAAAATGGGTATAAGTCAGTATATCCAATATGAATACCCTTTCTTCTAACTTATCAAAAATCCTTTACGTTTCTTGAACGTGATATGTTAGAAACATGGAATGGAGGGGAGTCGTTATGAAAATTGCGAAGTTCACGACCCAAAAAAAGAATCAAGATCGACTGAACGTCTTCATTGAGCGTGAGGGGAAAGAAGAGTTTGCGTTCGCCATCGATGTTGATGTGTTCATCAAGTATGGGCTCACAAAAGGAATGGAGCTCGAAGACGATTTTGTTCAAGACGTCCTTGAGGCGGAGGAAGCTCAGAAGGCCTATAAGTTAGCCATCAATTATTTATCGTATCGAATGCGCGCCATCTCAGAGGTACGCGACTACCTTGTGAAGAAGGAGTTGAGCGAATCGGCGATCAAACATGCCATCACGCGACTGAAAGAGCAGCGTTACTTGAATGATGCCGAATTCGCGAAAGCGTACGTTCAAACGAAATTCAATACGAGTCCGAGTGGACCGATCAAAATCAAACGGGAACTGGAGCAACTCCAGATTTCACCAGACGTCATCGAATCGGTATTGTCGTCAATCACGCACGAAGAACGCGTTGAGAAGGCCGGAAAGTTCATAAAACGGAAACAAATGGAAACAAATCGCCGTTCTGCCACAGAAGTGCAACAAAGAATTCAACAAACCCTGATGCAAAGGGGGTTTACCTTTGATATTATTTCAGAGGCGATTCAAACTTTTTGGGAAGAAGAGGACGAGGATGTCGAGATTGCGGCATGTCTGAAGCAGGCTGAAAAGTTGAATCGGAAGTTCAGCGGGTATGATGCGTTCGAGCGCAAGCAGCGCATGAAGATGCAGCTTCGGCGCAAAGGATTTCCGTATGATGTGATTGAACGTACGTTAGAGAGACTCGTTGAAGAAGAATCGTGATGGGACATCTGTTTACGGTAGGGGAAAACACGAAAAGGTGGTTCTACAATGACGATTTTTGAATGGATTACAGCACTAACACCGATTGTGGCCGTGCTCATCTTATTGGTCATTATGCGTTTACCTGCATCAGTAGCCATGCCCTTGTCACTCGTGACGACGGCGATTTTAGCATTCTTCGTTTGGCAATTGGATGCGACTCGAATCATGGCGGCGACGCTACAAGGACTCGTCATCGCCGTGACGACAGTATGGATTGTCTATGGTGCGATTGGGATGATGAATACGATGAAAGAAGGGGGCGGAATGAATGCGATTCGCTCTGGATTCGTCAACATCACACCCGACCCGCGTATTCAAGTTCTGATTGTAGGTTGGCTGTTCGTTTCATTCATTGAAGGGGCTTCAGGGTTTGGTACACCGGCGACGGTTGCGGCACCGCTCTTGATGGCGCTCGGTTTTCCACCGATTGCCGCTGTCGTCATCGCACTGTCTGCGGACGTATCAGCCGTCACATTCGGTGCGGTCGGGACACCGGCACTCATCGGGATCGGGAATGGTCTTTCGCTCGACGTGAACCAGCCCGAGTCGATTGAGTTTATTACAGATGTCGTCTTGCAGACTGTATTGATCGATATGGTGGTCGGTCTATTCATTCCATTTATTTTGATTTTGATGTTAACCCGTTTCTTCAGTAAGGAGAAGTCGATTAAACCGGCACTCGAAGTATTTCCAATCGCAATCGTGGCCGCGCTATTGTACAGCGTGCCTGCGTACATTTGGACACTCATCCTCGGATTTGAATTCGGTGGGATGCTTGGTGGACTAACGGGTCTCGTCATCCTCGTCGCAATGGCTCGTAAAGGAATCTTCATGCCGAAGCGCGTATGGACGTTCGATGGATATGCGGATGAAGTAGAACCTTCAGCTGAAAAAACGACCTCGAAATCCAACCCTCGTGAACTACCTCAATGGAAAGCGTGGGCACCTTACCTTATTCTAACTGTTTTCTTGATTTTAACGCGTATTGTTCCGTTTTTAAACGAGTTAACACGCAGCGTCCGCATCGACCTTCAGAACATACTAGGTGTCGAAGGAATCTCAACTTCTTGGGAACCGTTCTATTCACCAGGATTCATGTTTATATTGACCATCATCGTCACATTCTTCCTACACAACATGAGTTGGTCACAAGTGACGTCGGTCTTTAAGTCGACGACGCTTGGAGTCGTCGGCACAGCAATCACGTTAGCGGCTTCTGTTCCAATGGTCCGTATCTTCATCCACTCCGAAAATGGTGGTGCCGGACTTGAGTCTATGCCGGTCGAACTTGCAACGGCAGCTGCTGATACGTTCGGTGGGGTATGGCCGCTTGTCGCACCGTGGATCGGGGCGCTCGGTGCCTTCGTCTCGGGATCGGCGACCTTCTCAAACATGATGTTTTCAAGTTTAACGACAAACGTAGCAGAGTCTGTCGGACTTAACGAGACACTCGCCTTATCGATGCAGATGGCAGGGGCGAACGCAGGGAACATGATCTGTGTGTTGAACGTCGTAGCGGTGGCTTCCGTTGCGGGACTGCTCGGTAAAGAGGGGACCATCATTCGATACACGCTCATGCCGATGATTTATTACGTCACGGCAACAGGGGTCATTGGTCTCGTTTTGGGCATGTTTTTCTTAAACTAAATCAAGTTACAATTTTTTTACAAAATAATGTTGACAATTTTCAGAACAGTCTGCTAAGGTTTGAGTAGATTTTAAAACAATGAAACGAGAGGAGCCAGAATGATGAACAACATTGTACTTACAAACACACTCAAAACATCATATGGCTACTCGTATTTGACTGCGTGACTTTGGCAGCTGGATAGGGGTAGTGTCCTTTCCCTGACCATGCAAAAGACTGAAGACTACTTCAAGCGCGCTTCATTTGATTGGTTGCACAATCAGGTGGAGTGCGCTTTTTTGCGTGTTCGGATGGATTGGGCGGAAGGGGGAAATCAGTCATGAAACTGATTAAACAATTGGATTGGTTTATTAAAAGACAGAAACGGACGTATGTGATTGCGATCATCTTACTGATCATCACAGGGGTTGTAGACATGCTACCACCTTGGATTATTGGACGGGCGATTGATGCGATTCGTGAAGGAAGTTTGACGACAGAACGATTGATTTTAATCGTGTCATCGTTACTCGGCATCATGGTGTTGTCGTACGTGATGTCGTACTTGTGGATTGCCCGACTCTTCGGGACAGCCTTTTTACTTGAAAAGAAATTGAGAGGTCGCTTCTTCGGTCACCTCCTCAAACAGACACCGCGCTTTTATCAGCAGCATCGTACGGGTGACTTGATGGCACTTGCGACGAATGACTTGAAAGCGGTGGAGCGGACAGCGGGATTTGGGGTCATGACATTGGTCGACTCGTTCAACATGACGCTCATCGCCTTGACGATCATGGGCGTGTTCATCGATTGGAAGTTGACGCTTGCGGCACTTTTGCCGATGCCAATTCTCGCTTGGTCGATGAATAAACTTGGTAGCCAGATTCATACGCGCTTTACGGCAGCCCAGGATTCGTTCGGAGTGATGAACGACCAAGTCGTCGAATCCATTTCCGGTCTTCGGGTCGTTCGTTCATTCGTCCAAGAAGAGGCGGATACGAAAAAGTTTGATGACATCACAGATGATGTGTTGGAGAAAAATATGCACGTTGCAAAAATTGACGTCTTGTTTGAACCGGTTATCAAGTTGCTCGTTGGACTCAGCTATTTGATTGGTCTTTCGTTTGGGACGTACCTCGTCTTTACGAACGACATTACGCTCGGTCAACTCGTCTCGTTCAACATTTATTTAGGGATGCTCATTTGGCCGATGTATGCCTTCGGGGAACTCATCAACGTCGTCCAACGCGGAACAGCAAGCTTGGAACGAATTGAATCGACGATGAATGAGGTGCCAGACGTATCCTCTACGGGTACATTGCACATCGACGTTCCTGAGAAAATCACATTTAAATCACTCTCATTCCGTTATCCGAATGCGAATCGTGATTCGTTAGAAGACATCGTCCTACACGTCTCACGTGGTGAAACGATTGGGGTCGTTGGACCGACCGGGGCCGGCAAGACGACGTTACTCCGTCAGTTACTACGGGAGTATCCGATTGACGATTCGCTTCTCGTTAACGGGGTTCCGATTTCGGACATTAAACTTGAAACGGTTCGCGGATGGAGTGGGTATGTCTCGCAAGAGCATCTCCTGTTCTCGAAAACGGTTCGCGATAACATTCGTTTCGGCGTAGACGATGTATCGGATGAAGCGCTCGAGACGGCGATTCACCTCGCTGCGTTTGATACGGACATCGAACACTTGGAGAACGGGCTCGATACCGTTGTCGGGGAGCAAGGGGTCATGCTATCGGGTGGACAAAAGCAACGTCTGTCGATTGCACGAGCGCTACTCAAAAATCCTGAGATTCTGCTTCTTGACGATTCACTCTCGGCAGTCGATGCGAAGACAGAATCGCGCATTATCGATTCCGTTCGCACGAGTCGTGAGGCGAAGACGACCTTTATCGTCGCACACCGTCTTTCTGCCGTGGCGCATGCCGATCAAATCCTCGTCCTTCAAGATGGACGAGTCACCGAGCGCGGTACTCATGACCAACTGATGGAACGCCAAGGTTGGTATTATGAACAATTTATTCGACAAGGAGAGTCGGAGTAATCCGGGAAAGGGGGAATCTCTCATGATCGATCAATATGAATTAGATCCAGTCCGTCGGAAGAAAACGATCCGTTCACTCGTTGGGTATGCCAAGCAAGTGAAACGTTCGATCTTCCTCGGATTGACATTACTCTTTTTAGCGGTCGGTGCAGAACTTGCCGGACCGTATATCGCCAAAATCATTATCGATGAGCATATCGTTGCCATCGAACGTGACTGGGTTCAAGTTGAATCTGGCGGCAGTGTTTCCTTTGATGGGGACTCATATGAGAAAGAAACAAGACTCGATGGACAGGACGTGATTCAACCCGTCTCAATCGTTCAGACGACCGATGGGTACTATCTCGTTCCCGATGCGGTTATGAGCGGAGGGGTCCGAGACGTCGAAGGAGACGTGCTGACGATTACAAGAGGTGACGAGTCGGCGACATATGAAAATATTGTCTCGCTCTCGTCGACCGATGTGTTCCAGTTTTATCAGACGGACTTGCGAGCGGTGCTTCTCTTGTCGGGACTTTATGTCGTTCTGTTATTACTCGCCGCCGGATTGAACTGGGGGCAACAGATGCTTTTACAACGGTCGGCGCACAGTATCGTGAAAACGATGCGCCTTGACGTGATGAAGCATCTTCAAACCATTCCGGTCCGCTATTTTGACCAAACCCCAATCGGGAAAATTGTCAGTCGTGTCACAAATGACACGGAGACGATTCGAGACCTGTATTTAGGGGTTCTCGCTCGCGTCTTCCAAAGTGTCGTCATGATGATCGGGGTACTCATTGCGATGTTCTTCTTAGACGTTCGTCTAGGACTGGTCTCACTTATCATCATTCCGGTCGTTATCGTCTGGATCAAGTTGTTCCAACGTTTCTCGACGAAGAATAACTTCCGTGTCCGTGCTCTCGTTGCGGATATGAACGCGCAGTTGAACGAGAGCATTCAAACGATGCCAATCATTCAATCGTACGTCCGTGAAGACCTCGTTTACGACGAGTTTAACGAGAAAAACAGTGACAACTTCCAAACGAGACGAAAGTTGTTGAAATTGGATGCATTGATGAGTCATAACCTCGTCAACTTCTTCCGGAACATGGCGCTCGCTTTACTCATCTGGTTCGTCGGGGCGCAAACGCTCGGGACGGGTAGTGTACTGACGCTTGGGATTTTGTATGCGTATATCGATTACGTCTCGCGAATTTTTGAGCCGGTGACACAAATCATGAACCAATTGTCGCCACTCCAACAGGCGCTTGTCTCGGCCGACCGGATGTTCCAACTGCTCGACGAGAAAGGGGAGCCGGTCTCGTCAGAACGTCTTCCGCGCTTTAAAGGGGAAGTCGTCTTTGATGATGTGACTTTCAGTTATGAAGCAGGGAAGCCGGTATTGCAACAGATTGAGCTCCATGCCGCTCCTGGTGAGACGGTTGCACTCGTTGGACATACGGGGAGTGGGAAGAGTTCAATCATGAACTTGCTCATGCGCTTCTACGATCCATCTGCCGGAGTTCTTCGGATTGATGGCATGGACGTGACGAAATTACCGACGCAGGCGGTACGAGACCATCTCGGGATCGTCTTACAAGACCCGTTCCTATTCACGGGAACGATTCGCACGAACGTCACCCTTGGCGATGAGACAATCACGGATGAACAAGTGTGGAAAGCACTCACAGCCGTCGGGGCGGATCGTTTCGTGAAGCAGCTGCCAAAAGGTATCGATGAGCCGGTGATTGAGCGTGGAGCTTCTCTCTCGAGTGGGGAACGTCAGTTGATCAGTTTCGCCCGCGCCCTCGTCTTTGACCCAGCAATCCTCGTCCTCGATGAGGCGACAGCGAGTGTCGACTCGGAGACGGAGGCATTGATTCAAGAGGCACTCAAAACCCTCACGTACGGTCGAACGACGTTTGTCATCGCCCACCGTCTCTCGACGATTCGGGAAGCGGATCAGATTCTCGTCCTCGACCACGGTCGAATCATCGAGCGAGGCAATCACCAGTCGCTCATCGAATTCGGTGGTGTTTACGCTCGAATGCACGAGTTACAAAGTAAGCAACAAGCAATCAGTTAAAACGGTTATAGGTAGGAAATCTAGTCGACATCGATTCGTTCATCGTCTAGTATCAACCGAACAATCTAACCATCTAACCATCACACAACTTCAAGGCGAACTGAGTAATATACTCAGTCTCGCCTTTTTCTTTTTATGCAAAATCTGATACGCTTACATCGAGGTGAACGAAATGGAAAAGCGCTTAAGTGACTTATCGAAATATGAGTTAGAGCAAGAGATTCAAGCATTACACGAACGGAAACGGAAGGCTGAACAAATGGGCATGGTCAGTGAAATCGAAGTCGTCCTTCGACGGATTGCGATTGCCGAAAGCTATTTGATCGACCCGACATCGTTCCGTCCTGGTGAAACATATGTCGTCAACTTTAACAATCAACCGTTCCATTTAAAATTCGTCAACGGTGTCATGGGCTGGGGGACGTTTGAAGGGGACATGACAGAACGGGCCATCCCCCTCTCTGAACTGTCGGAGGTGAAACGATGAATCGAAACGAACAGTATGAGCGACTCGCGGCCATTTTAAAAGAGAAAAATGACGTATTGAACGATACGGAAGCCATCACTTGGGTCGAAGTGCTATGGGAAGATTTTGAGACATCACTCGCCAAGGCAGGCGAACCGTATCCAGGGGAGGCGAAGGCGTTCCAGTACGTCATTCAACAGATTGATGCATACGGTGCACAGCTCCATTTGTTCCAAACAAAAAACGAGAAGTTTAAGCACTTGATGTCAAAACGAAATTTACACTGAATCACGTCCGTTGCGACGTGATTTTTTATTTGCAATTCTCATTCAGTTCGTTATAATGAAGGTCGCTAATAGTTTGCTTTTAAGTATAGTATAGATAAACTTTCTTTAGTTGAACTCATGTTTCACTAAACTAGAAGGAGGCGTTCAGTCGTTGGAAGTAGGTCAAAACATTAAGCGACTCCGGATTAAAAAAGGATTGACCCAAGAAGAGTTGGCGGAGCGCACGGATTTGAGTAAGGGATATATTTCTCAAATCGAACGGGATTTAAGCTCCCCTTCACTCGAGACGTTATTTGATTTATTAAGTGTTCTTGGAAGTTCTCCGAAAGAGTTCTTCGATGAAGACTTGAATCAAAAAGTCGTATACACGGTCGACGATCGCACCACGTATACAGATGAAGAACGGAAATATCGAACGGAATGGCTCATTCCAGAATCGAATGAAAAAGAGATGGAACCGATTCTCGTCACGTTCTTCAAACATGGTGAATTTAAACAATATGAACCTTCCCGTTCAGAGACACTCGTATACGTCTTATCTGGTAAAGTGGCTCTCAAATTAGGGAATCACACGTATTTCGCCAAGGCAGGGGAAACGATGTATTATGTCGCCTCAGATTCACATCAGCTCGTCAACGACAATGACGGTGAGAGTGAATGCCTCATTGTAGCGACCCATTCGTATTTATAAGTCAATAGAGGAGGAAACAGCATGAATGCAGAGACAATGATTCGCTTTGACCGTGTGTCTAAGCGATACGACGATACCGTCGTTCTAGAAGATATCAGTTTTGAGATTGAGCGTGGAAAGTTTTATACGCTTCTCGGTCCATCGGGATGTGGGAAGACAACGATTTTACGATTGATCGCCGGATTTACCGATGCAACTGAAGGGGATATTCACTTCAGTGGTAAACGAATCAACGATGTGCCGGCCAACAAACGACAAGTGAATACCGTGTTCCAAGACTATGCGCTGTTTCCTCATTTAAACGTATTTGAGAATGTCGCGTTCGGTCTCCGGATTAAAAAGTTAAAAGAGGCAGACGTGAAAGCGAAAGTGGAACAAGCCCTCAAATTTGTCAACTTAGAAGGATATGGCTCACGTGAAATCGATGAGATGTCCGGAGGACAGCGCCAACGAGTCGCCATCGCCCGTGCAATCGTGAACGAGCCGGAAGTCATCCTCCTCGACGAACCCCTTTCTGCCTTAGACTTAAAACTACGGACAGAAATGCAGTATGAACTTCGTGAGTTACAGCAACGCCTTGGCATCACATTCATCTTCGTCACACACGATCAAGAAGAAGCACTCGCCATGTCGGATGAGATTTTCGTCATGAACAACGGAAAAATTGTTCAAAGCGGGACACCGACTGATATTTATGACGAACCGATCAACCGTTTCGTCGCCGACTTTATCGGAGAATCAAATATCGTTCCGGGTGTCATGCCAGAAGACAACGTCGTCACGTTCGCTGGTAAAACGTTCGACTGTGTCGACCAAGGATTCGACCGCAATGAAAAAGTCGAGGTCATCATTCGCCCAGAAGACTTGGAGATGACATCGATCGATGCGGCGAAACTTGTCGTCGACGTCGATTCTCAATTGTTCCGAGGTGTTCATTACGAGATTTGCTGTTACGACCAAGAAGGAAACGAATGGCTTGTCCATTCGACGAAGAAATCGATAGTCGGATCGAAAATCGGATTGACGTTTGATGAAGAAGCCATTCACGTCATGCGTTTAGGGGAAACGGAAGAAGAGTTCGACCGTCGTCTTGAATCCTATGAGGAGGTCCCTCATGAATCAAACTAATCAGACCGCAAAGACGGTATATTTGACGACCTATTGGATTTGGATTGCCTTGTTCGTCATCGCACCACTCGTCCTCGTCGTCTATTATTCCTTTTTTGATATCGATGGGAATTTGAGTTTAGAGAACTATCAAACGTTCTTCACGTCGACGTATTTAACGATGACGCTGTCTTCGTTTTGGTACGCGTTCCTCATTACGTTCTTCTCGCTACTCGTCGGGTATCCAACGGCATACTTGTTGACGAAGACGAAGCATAAACAGCTTTGGCTCTTGCTCATCTTGTTGCCGTCTTGGATTAACCTATTGTTAAAAGCGTATGCGTTCCTTGGTATTTTTGGAACGTACGGGATTACGAATCAGTTTTTAGAGGCAATTGGAATTGGGACGAAACAGATTCTCTTCACGGACTTCAGTTTCGTTTTCGTCTCGGTATACATCTTCATCCCGTTCATGATTTTGCCGATTTACAATGCCATTGAGAAGCTACCGCCATCACTCGTCTACGCATCCCGTGATTTAGGTGCATCGAACTGGACGACATTCCGACGTGTCATCTTCCCGTTGACGCTTGACGGCGTCAAATCGGGAATTCAAATCGTCTTTATTCCGGCGTTGTCGCTCTTCATGATCACACGCCTGATTGCTGGAAACCGTGTCATCACGCTCGGGACAGCGATTGAACAACAATTCCTCGTTACGCAAAACTGGGGGATGGGATCCACGATTGCCGTCTTCTTAATCTTGGCGATGGTTCTCGTCATGGTCATCACGCGTGACTGGGGTGCGAAAGGAGCGGTGCGTCGATGAAACGCAAACGATTCAAACTATCAAACCTATATTTGGCGGCCGTCTTCTTTATTCTATATGCGCCAATTCTTTATTTGGTGTTCTACTCGTTCAATAGTGGTGGAACGATGAGTAACTTCGAAGGCTTCACCCTCGAATGGTACAAGTCGCTCTTCACGGATACGAGACTTCTCGTTATCGTCTTGAACACAATCGTCATTGCGCTACTCTCGGCGACCATTTCGACCGTGCTTGGCGTCATCGGGGCGCTCGCCATTTATACGGCGAAACAAAAATATACGAAGACATCCCTCTTATCATTGAACAACGTCTTGATCGTCAGTCCGGACGTTATCATCGGGGCATCATTTTTGATTCTCTTCACGATGCTCGGGATTCAGTTAGGCTTTTATTCGGTCCTCTTGTCGCACATCGCCTTCTCGGTTCCGATTGTCGTCATCTTGGTGTTACCGAAACTCCAAGAGATGAGTCCGACGTTGATTGATGCCTCACGTGACCTAGGTGCGAGTACGTGGGACGTATTGACGAAAGTCATTTTGCCATATATCACGCCAGGTGTATTTGCCGGATTCTTCACGGCACTCACATACTCCTTAGATGATTTTGCGGTGACGTTCTTCGTGACGGGGAACGGATTTACGACGCTCGCTGTAGAAGTTTATTCACGGGCACGTCAAGGCATCTCGCTTGAAATCAATGCGTTATCTGCCATCTTGTTCGTCTTTACGCTCATTCTTGTCATCGGTTATTATGTGTTGGCACAACGAGGATCAAAGGAGGTTAGACGATGAAAAAACTAGTCATCATGCTGGCTGTCCCTTTAATTGTCAGCTTCGGTCTTCTTCTTTGGATTCAGCAGTTGAATGCCGCACAAGGCTTCGGTGGCGACAACACGCTTGTCGTCTATAACTGGGGAGACTACATCGATGAAGACTTGATTGGGGAGTTCGAAGAGCAGAGCGGGTTGAAGGTCGTTTACCAAACATTCGATTCGAACGAAGCGATGCTCACGAAAATTGAGCAAGGTGGTACGGCCTTTGATGTCGCCGTCCCATCCGATTATGCAATCAGCAAGATGAGAGAAGAGAACTTGCTTCTCCCGATCGATTACGACAAACTTGAGAATTTCGACAACATCGACCCTCGTTTTCTCGATAAATCGTTCGACCCTGGTAACAAGTACTCAGTCCCTTATTTCTGGGGAACGGTCGGGATTGTCTATAATCCCGAACTAGTCGACGGTGAGATCACCTCGTGGAACGACTTATGGGAGATGCCCCTTAAAAACGATATCCTTCTTGCGGACGGGACTCGAGAAGTGATGGGCTTCGGCTTGAACTCGCTCGGGTACTCCCTCAATACGACGAACAAAGATGAGTTGATTGAGGCGGAAGAAAAGTTAACGACGCTTTGGCCAAACATTAAGGCCATCGTCGGAGACGAGATCAAAATGTTGATGGCGAACCGTGAAGCGGCGGCAGCCGTCGTCTGGTCTGGGGATGCGTCGGAAATCATGTATGAGAATGAAGAACTGACGTATGTCATCCCGGAAGAGGGGACGAATCTATGGTTCGATAACCTTGTCATTCCGAATACGGCACAAAACGTGGACGGGGCGCATCAGTTCATCGACTTCATGTTAGATGCTGAAATCGCAGCACGTAACACGGATTACGTTGGATATTCGACTCCGAACGAGGCAGCACTTGAGTTCTTGGATGAAGAAGTGACGTCAGACGAGCGGTTCTATCCGTCTCGTGAAGTGACACAAGATCTTGAAGTGTACGAAAACCTCGGGAAGCGTATGAACGCTTACTATAACGAATTGTATTTACGCTTTAAAATGCAGAGTAAATGACGAAACATCCCCGCGTTCATGATGAGTGCGGGGATGTTTGTTTACTGCTTGATCGTCGATTTGATGTCTTCGATATGTTTCAAGGTGACAGCTGCATCGACTTGCGTGAAGGAAGTGAGTACTTCGTATAGTCGTAATTGTTCATCATGATCAAAGACGAAATCCTGATAGGTGATCAGCTGTTTAGCCCATTGTTGCCGATTCAGGACAGGAACATCAGGTGATTCGATTTGTTTGAGCGTCGAGCGGTTGCTGAACACAATCCAGGAATGGAGGTGTGTACGGTCTAGTCCAAGCACTTGCTCGATGGCTTTAAGATGCAATTCATTTTGTTTGATCGGATTGAAGAAGCGATGCTTTTTTCGACGAGGGAGGGTCTGTGTCCAATATTGGTCACGTGCCCGACCGAATATCCATCCACTATAATTTTTGGATTCGATGACATGAACGCCAGCCTGATTGATGAAGACGACGTCAATTTCTGTTGTGCGACCTTGTTTCGATGGATGTGGCAAATAGAGGTTCGTCAAAATCAGGGGTTGAAAGAATTTTGACTCGATTTCTGCCACGCATAAATATTCTCCGAATAGACCGGTATCCTGGACCACTTTGAAGTAGGAGTGCCGAGTTTGTTGGGCATACTGACTGTTTTGATAACGTTTGATCTTATAGACGATGATGAGTGTGAGGATTAAAAAAATGGGTGCAAATATGCTGATTAAAATAACCAAAATACTTTCTAACCATTCTGTTAGCAATGAAGCCATCGAATCCCTCCCTTTTTATCTACTATACAAAAAAGAAACGTATATAATATGTAATTTTTTAGCAATGGGGATAATCGTTTTTTTTCAAATGATAAAGGACCCATCGAAACGGGTCCCTTCAGTCATGCTTCACGTTTTAATGCGTCACGCTCTTCTTCTGTAAAGACTCGAGAACGTCCTAAAAATCGTTTCCCTTCGACACCCTCGAGAGAAAACATGCCACCCCGACCATCGACCACATCGATGATCAGTTGTGTATGTTTCCAATAATCATACTGTTTCTCGTGGATATAGAACGGTGTCTCTCCGATCTCCCCAAGGAGTACATCGTGGTCACCAATCATAAACTCGTCACGAGGGAAGCACATTGGTGCACTCCCATCGCAGCAGCCTCCTGATTGGTGAAAGAGAAGGGGACCGTGTTTTGATTTTAGACGTTCGATGAGTTCGAGCGCGGCGGGGGTGGCCTCGACTCGTTTTACCATCTTAAAAGAACCCGAGCTTTTGTTCGCTGTAGCTGACGAGCATGTTTTTCGTCCGTTGATAATGACCGAGCATCATCTTATGGTTCTCGCGACCAATCCCAGACATTTTATACCCACCGAATGCAGCATGTGCCGGGTATGAATGGTAGCAGTTGATCCAAACACGACCTGCTTGAATTTCACGACCGAAACGATAAGCGCGGTTCATGTCACGAGTCCACACGCCTGCCCCGAGTCCGTAAAGCGTATCGTTCGCGATGGCGAGTGCTTCCGCATCATCTTTGAACGTCGTGACGGATAAGACCGGTCCGAAAATTTCTTCTTGGAAGATCCGCATCTTGTTATGACCTTTGAAGATCGTCGGTTGAATGTAGTACCCATCCGCGAGATCTCCGTCCATCATGTTTCGCTCTCCACCGATTAGGCATTCTGCGCCCTCTTCTTTCCCGATTTGGAGATAAGATAGGATTTTCTCCATCTGTTCGTTCGATGCTTGTGCACCCATCATAACGTCTGAATCGAGCGGATTGCCGAGTTTGATTGCTTTGACGCGCTCAAGCACGCGTTCCATGAACTTGTCATAAATCGACTCTTGAATCAATGCACGAGACGGACATGTACAAACTTCTCCTTGATTCAAGGCGAACATGACGAGACCTTCAATCGCTTTATCAAAGAAATCGTCATCCGCGTCCATGATGTCGGCAAAGAAGATGTTTGGTGACTTTCCACCGAGCTCAAGCGTGACCGGGATGATATTTTGAGAAGCGTATTGCATGATTAGGCGACCCGTCGTCGTCTCACCGGTGAAGGCGACTTTATCGACACGGTCGCTCGACGCGAGTGGTTTCCCGGCTTCGAGTCCGAAACCGTTTACGATATTGACGACACCAGGTGGTAATAAGTCTTCAATCAGTTCCATGAGGACGAGGATGGAAGAAGGTGTTTGTTCGGCCGGTTTTAACACGACGCAGTTTCCGGCAGCGAGGGCTGGAGCGAGTTTCCAAACAGCCATTAGAATCGGGAAGTTCCACGGAATAATTTGTGCGACGACCCCTAGCGGCTCGTGGAAGTGATAGGCGACCGTATCGTGATCGAGTTCACTGATACCACCTTCTTGAGAGCGGATGACTCCAGCGAAGTAACGGAAGTGATCGATGGCGAGTGGAAGGTCAGCGTTGAGCGTTTCACGAACAGCCTTCCCATTTTCCCATGTTTCCGCGTAGGCAAGCATCTCAAGGTTCTCTTCCATACGGTCTGCAATTTTATTTAAGATGACAGAACGCTCCGTGACGGACGTTTTGCCCCAATCGTCTTTGGCTGCATGAGCGGCATCTAAAGCAAGTTCTACATCCTCTTTCGTTGAGCGGGCGACTTCACATAATACTTTCCCATTCACAGGGGACGTGTTTTCAAAGTATTCTCCACCAGCTGGTGCGGTCCACTTTCCGTTAATGTAGTTCTCATAACGGTCCTTAAACTGTACTTTCGTTCCTGCTGAGTTCGGTACTTCATAAATCATGATCGTTCCTCCCTTTTCATACGAGATAGAGGAGTTATGTATGCGCTTACATTTCTAAGTAAGCGAACGACTCCCTTTTTCATCGTAACGGTCTTTTGTGATAAAAGTCAAAATTTTTCGACAATAATTTGTCAATCTTTTGGAAAACCGTTTTGAAGTCAAGATTTGTGGTAATCACTAGATTGTACACATTAATCCATCCATAAGGAGTGAGTCACGATGGCTAAGACATATCAAGTTGACCCGGCGCATAGTTCAATCACATTCACGGTCAAGCATATGATGATTTCTAAGGTGAAGGGCGAGTTCAAAGAATTTGATATTAAGGCGAACGGTGAGCCGGACGATTTAGCGAATGCGAGCGTGAGAGTGACGATTCAGGCAGCATCCGTCGATACGAACAACACGGATCGGGATAACCACCTTCGTTCAGGCGATTTCTTCAATGCCGAGGAACATCCGCATCTCGTCTTTCACTCGACATCTTTCCGTTCAAAAGGGGGCGGAGAATTCGAATTGACAGGGGACTTAACGATTCGAGGAACGACTCGGGAAGAAACATTTGAAGTGGAGTATGAGGGAAGCGCAAAAGATCCATGGGGCAATACGAAACATGCCTTCTCCGGTAAAGGTTCGCTCAACCGTGAGGATTATGGATTAACATGGAACCAGGCGCTCGAGGCGGGCGGTGTCCTCGTCGATAAGAAAGTCAAATTTGAGTTCGAGCTTCAGTTCACTGAATCAGAGGCATAAGAAAAGTCGCTCAGATGAGCGACTTTTTATTGTTCGTATACCAATTTCTTCTGAAGGCTGTCCTCACTAAACACCCAACCCGTAAAGGAAGACAATACCTCGTTCGACTGCTCATCAACGATGACGACAGCGACGAACGGATACATATTTTTAGAGAAGTAGCGTAAATTTGTGAAGCGATATTCAATCATTCCGTTATGGCGTGTCACAGTATATGTGTGAATTTTTGAAAACTCGAGGAACGCTTGTAAATCAGCATTTTTTCGAGCTTCGACGAAATGAAGATCGTCTTCTCCCGGCATCGGTTTGTCGCGGAAGCGACCACATTCGATGACTTTCCCTTTCTTCACTTTTACGGCTCCGAGACCATCGCGGAAACGGACGGCGACGTGCCAATCATCCCAACCGATTCCTGGTGAGATGAACAGTTCATGTGCGCCTGCAAAGTGTCGTGCCACAGTGGCGAGCGCACGGTTACGCAATTTAAACTGAATCGCATAGTAACTGATGACAAGCGCAATGAGCAATGCAAAAATAGGGACAGTCGCACCCGTTATCATCCATAATGCATATGCCCCGTAATAAGCGGAGAACAAATACGGATCAAACGTCCCGATCACACCCCAGCCAATCCATTTTTTTGAGAACGGCTGTAACGCCTGCGTCCCATAAGCGTTGAACAGGTCGACCGTGACATGTAACAACACGGCGATTTGTGCCATCACCCAAAGAGAGGCAGGATTGACGCCAAGGACCGTCCCGATGACGGCACTGACGAGAATCGGCCAAGCGAGCAATGCGGTGATTCCGTGTGAACGACCGCGATGTTGGCGTAAATACGTGCTATTTCCTTTTAACTTAAAGACGGTGTCGAAGTCTGGTGCATGCGAGCCGACGAGCGCCGTCGCTGTCATGGCCAAAAACATCTGTGCATCGCCTGACACTTCCGGGCTGAGCGTCGCGATGGCACTTAATCCAAGTCCCATACCAATGTGTGTCGCAGTATCCAATGTGCTTCAGCACCTCCATCAATAAACAAAAATGATACGATCTATTCCTATTTATCATACAATATTTTAAAAACGAGGGGAAACACAATGCTTAATCTTGATAAATTGTTCACAAATTATAATATTCATCAGTTCAATGAGGAACTTGTCACCTGGTTTAATCGTGAAAAGCGTGATTTACCTTGGCGTCACGCAAAAAATCCATATCGCGTTTGGGTCAGTGAAGTCATGTTGCAACAGACACGAGTCGATACGGTCATCCCTTATTACAACCGGTTCATGGAACGATTCCCAACGCTTGAGGCGCTCGCTTCTGCTGAAACAGACGAAGTCGTCAAATATTGGGAAGGGCTCGGTTATTATTCGCGTATTCGAAACTTACATGAGGCGGTCAAAGAAGTCGCTTCTGTTTATGACGGAATCGTTCCAGAAGAAAAGGAACGTTTCGAGAAACTAAAAGGGGTTGGTCCTTATACGACGGGGGCGGTGCTTTCGATTGCATATAATCAACCAGAACCGGCTGTCGACGGAAACGTCATGCGTGTCATGTCTCGTCAATTCGGAATCTATGATGATATCGCAGTACCGAAGACGCGTAAAATCTTTGAACAAGTCGTTCGTCGATTGATGAATCCGAACCACGCATCCGATTTTAACGAAGGCGTGATGGAATTGGGTGCTACGGTCTGCACACCGAAAAATCCGATGTGCTCACTCTGTCCCGTGCAAGACACGTGCTATGCGTATGCCCATCACGTTCAAGAAGAATTGCCGGTGAAGACGAAAAAAGGAGCGGCACGCGTCGAGATGTACGACGCACTTTGGATTGAAAAAGAGGGAAAAGTCGCCTATGTGCAGCGCCCGGACAAAGGACTACTCGCCGGGATGTGGCAATATCCGCTTACTGAACGGGGAACGGGGGAACAACTTAACGGAACATATCTTGGGCAAGTGAAACACGTCTTCTCTCATATAGTCTGGTATATCGATTTATATCGAGTTGATACGCTTCCAACGGATGACGTTGTCTGGTTGGATGTTTCGGAGCGTGATGTGAAGACGGTTTCTGTGGCTCAACAAAAACTAGAACGATTGGCAGGTGGAGATCATGAGACGATTTGATGTAGAGACCACATACGATACGACGGTAGACGAACTGTGGGAGTTATTACAGGATGCCTCGCTTTTGACGAAGCTGACAACGTTTCCGAAAGTACGATTAGTGGGGGATGGTGCTTCGGTCGAAGGGAATGAAGTGAAGTTGTTCGTTGGGATCGGTCCGTTAGAACTGCCATGGAATAGCGCCATCAGTGTTGTGGGAAACTACGCATTTTGCGATCAAGGGAAGGCGTTACCGTTTCCGTTTAAGCGATTCACGCACGTGCATCGGGTCGAGTCGCGTGATGGCAAGGCGGTCATGATTGATGAGGTGACGTTCGATAGCTATGTTCCGAACATACTCGTCGAGTATTTTGTCCTTCGTCCGATGTTTCAAGAACGGGCACAGGCCTTCCAAAAAACACTAAATTCATGAAAATAAGAGATTTCCTTTTTCATTGGTTCTGAAAGTCGCTATAATTAAATATGAGAATTGTATAGCATCATAGCGGAAAGGAGGAGCTTATGAGCTTATTTCCCAAAGCAGGTAGCAAAATCGAGATACAGAGCTACAAGCACAACGGAACTTTGCATCGCGTTTGGGAAGAAACGCTCGTCCTTCAGTCGTCAAAAACGGATATGATCGGATTCAATGACCGCATCATGGTCAGCGAGTCAGACGGTCGGCAATGGAGAACGCGAGAGCCGGCAATTTGCTACTTTTCATCTGAGTATTGGTTCAATGTCATCTGTATGATTCGCGAAGACGGGATTTACTACTACTGTAATCTAGGTTCGCCGACTACATTTGATGGGGATGAACGTGCCATCAAATATATCGATTACGATTTGGACATCAAGGTGTTCCCGGATATGTCGTACACGATTTTAGATGAAGATGAATATGAGCGGCATCGTCGCGAGATGAATTATCCGAAAGCGATTGATCGAATCTTGAAGCAGAACGTGCAAGAACTGATCAACTGGATTCGAGGACGGAAAGGGCCGTTCAACCCAACATTCGTCGATGAATGGTATCGCGAATACGAAGCACGTTACCGGAGATGATTCCTCATCTCCGCTTTTTTTCTTAACAAGGAGGAACTATGGGTAGTATTAAACGTTATCTGCAATTTGTCAGTCCATATAAAAAGCAAATTGCCCTTACCATCTTCGTCGGGATTTTAAAGTTTTCGATCCCGCTCGGGTTACCGTTACTATATAGATATGTCATTGATAATTATTTAGGAGATAATGCGCCGAAACAGGACTATACGACACTCGTCTGGTTATTCAGTATCGTCTTCTTCGTCTTCTTGGTCCTTAAGCCGCCAATCGAGTATTTGCGTCAATATTTGGCGCAGTGGGCAGCGACCCGCGTCTTATTCGACGTACGGAATCGATTGTTCGACCATGTCCAGAAGTTGTCCCTCCGCTTTTATTCAAACAATAAGACGGGGCAAATCATTTCGCGAATCATCAACGACGTCGAACAGACGAAAGACTTCGTCATCACCGGCTTGATGAATATTTGGCTCGATATGATTACGATTTTCATCGCTATTGGAATCATGTATACGATCGACCCGCAACTCACGTTGATTGCCATCTTACCACTTCCATTCTATGCGTTTGCGGTCCGCTATTTTTACGGGCGATTGCGTAGCTTGACGCGGGAACGGTCGGCAGCACTCGCTGACCTCCAAGGTCATTTGACAGAGCGTGTGAACGGGATGGCGGTCATTCGAAGCTTTGCGCTTGAACCTTACGAAAGTAAAGCGTTCGAACAACAGAATGGTGGCTTTTTAAAAGCGGCACTCAAACATACGAGTTGGAACGCCAAGACGTATGTCGTCGTATCTACCATCACCGATATCGCACCAATTCTCATCTTCACGACAGCGTCGTGGCTCGTTATTCAAGAACAGGTATCGCTCGGGACACTCGTCGCGTTCATCGCTTATATTGACCGTCTCTATGCGCCGCTCGGACGTCTCGTCAACTCGGCGACGACCCTCACGCAGTCGGTCGCTTCGATGGACCGAGTCTTTGAGTTTTTAGATGAAACATACGATATCGAAGAGAAACCAAACGGATTCGTCCCATTGTCGACGGCGGGTAAAATCGACCTTGACCACGTCAGCTTTTCATATGAGCAGGACGGGACACGGGCATTGAACGATGTGAATCTTCAAATTCGTTCCGGGGAACGCGTAGCGTTTGTCGGGATGTCCGGTGGCGGAAAGTCGACGCTCGTCAGCTTGATTCCTCGTTTCTATGACGTGACAGATGGAAGCATCAAAATTGACGGAGTCGATGTGCGTGACTTTAAATTACGTGCGCTCCGTGATCAAATCGGGATGGTCATGCAGGACTCGGTCCTCTTCAGTGAATCGGTCGCGATGAATATTCGGATGGGGAAACCAGATGCGACGGACGAGGAAGTCATCGCGGCTGCCAAAGCGGCAAATGCTCATGAATTTATCTCGAAACTGCAAGACGGATATGCGACACCAGTCGGAGAAAAAGGGGTCAAACTCTCCGGAGGACAGAAGCAACGACTTGCGATTGCGCGTGTATTCTTAAAGAATCCTCCGATTTTGATTCTCGACGAGGCGACGAGTGCGCTTGACTTAGAAAGTGAAGCGATGATTCAAGATTCGTTGGCCCGTCTGACGAAAGGACGGACGACGTTAATCGTTGCCCATCGTTTGTCGACGATCACGGACGCTGATCAAATCGTCGTCGTGGATAACGGTCAAATCATGGAAACCGGGACGCATGAAGAATTGATGCGTCGTCGGGGAGCATATTACGATCTTTATATGATTCAAGATTTAGCCGTAGTTGAATAATAAAAAAGTCGAGTCCTTATGGGCTCGACTTTTTAGCGGTCTAAAAATCGTTTACGAACATTTGGGGAAGGGAGTGTGCACACTTCCTTTTTTCCAAATAGACGTGTCCGATGTTTGGCGAAGAACGTATATCCATGATCACGAATCGGTCTAGGTATGAAACGAATAAGTCGAAGCAGGCGCCAACGGCCATCAAGGTGTTCGGCAATTCGAATCGCAGCGTCTGATTTTAAGTAGGGAACCCCATCTTCAATATAGACGATGCTGTCGACTGATTCCGGGATCCGGTGTCGTGTTCGGAGTGACTGACCGACCTCGCTTTGGAGTGAAGCAAAGTGAATCGAGGCGTGTCGATCATGACGAATGATGAACTGGACACTGGCATCACAGAAGTTGCAATCGCCATCAAATAAAACAATCGCAGGCAAGTACTTCGCCTCCTTCATCGTACTGTTTTACCGTTTTGTCTTCATGTTAAACGTCAAGCAGCGAGTTGGCGAGCAGGTTGCATCTTGTAGAGTGAGATGTAATACAAGTAAGCACCGAGTGCCCCGAAGATAAAGATGTAACCACTCATTAGGATTGGACCGATGAACGCACCGACGACAATCCCTGCTGCCGCGACTAATTTGGCGCCATGGAATGTGAGACCGCCGAACGCAAGGTAAGAAGCTCGGCGTTCCGGGTCGAGCAAATCGATTTGCTTCACCTGCCGAATCGGAGAATAGAGTAGTTCGCCGATGGTAAAGACAATGGCAAGTATCGCAAGAACGATGAAGGAACTCATCGAGGTGATGGCAGCGTACGCCGTAACGTATAATGATAACCCGACGAAAAAGACAGCTTTTTCTTTAAAACGTTTGACGAACGCAGTAACGGCAAACGTGATGGCGACGACGAGCAATGTGTTTTCAAGTTGCATGAACGCCATCATCCGAACCCCATCAATTGGGATACCGATGATTTGTCGACTGTCGAACGATTCCGCTAAATGTACCCCGATGTAGTTCGCCATATGAAACTCGGTCGAAAAGACGAGCATACTTCCGAGGACGAACGTAATCCATCGACGGTCACGAAGTGCGATTTTATAGTTTTCGATGACGCCATGAATCGGATTTGACGGTGTTGAACGGTTCCCGGTGTATGTGTCGACCAAGAAGCGTTGAAGGACGATTGTGGTCACAGTGAGAACGACCGTCATGCCGATGAAAAGAGCGAAGCGATGGTCACGATAGAAGGCACCGCCGAGCATGACGCCTCCGGCGATTGCCAAGTTGACGAGCCAGTAGTCATACACGTAGATGGCTTTTCGATTCGATTCTTCCATCGAATCAATGACGATTGCCTCCAATGCCGGATAGTTCAATCCGTTCGAAACGGCATGACCGAAGTAGAGGATGGCGACGACGAGTGCCCAGTTATTCGATGGGTGAATCGCGATGGTCATCCCGAGGAAACAGATGATTTGAATCACCTGGCCAATTTGTAAGACAGCCTTCCGATTGAACCGATCGGAAAAGTACCCACCGAATAGACCGGTCAAATAACCGACGATAACGAATGAGGTCATGATGATTCCAGCGGGGACTTTCCCCAACTCTTCTGAGAAATAGAGTGCCATGAATGGGAAAATGGCAGATCCGACAATTCGAATGCAAAATCCGCAAACGAGTCGCAAGCGGACGTTTAATGGAAAATCTTTAAATTTCATATGGTGAGCACCTCCTTGGTTCTACTGTAATGGGGGACGATGCCTCATAAAAAGAGACACTTTTTTTGAAGATGTCCCCTTTTACAAAAAAAGAGAGATGCTCGCGCATCTCCCTCTCTTACAATTGAGCAAACGAGCGGTTCACCGCTTCGATCGTCTCTTCGATATCTTGCTCCGTATGTTCCGTCGTCAGGAACCAGGCTTCATATTTCGATGGAGCCAAGTTCACGCCGTTCTCAAGCATTAACTTGAAGAATCGTCCGAACTTCTCACCGTCTGATTTTTCTGCACCTTCATAGTCGGTGACGATTTCATCCGTGAAGTAAACGGTAAGGGCACCTTTTAAGCGGTTGATTGTGATGGTGACATCATGCTTCTCTGCCGCCTCACGGATTCCAGCTTCCAGTTTTGCACCGAGTGCGTCTAATTTTTCGTAAACACCAGGTTGCTCGAGCACTTCAAGGCAAGCAATCCCTGTCGCCATCGAGGCCGGGTTTCCTGCCATTGTGCCGGCTTGATATGCCGGTCCGAGTGGTGCGACCGTTTCCATGATTTCCGCTTTTCCGCCATAAGCACCGATTGGTAGACCACCACCGATGATCTTACCGAGTGCCGTCATATCCGGTTCGATTCCGTATACTTGTTGAGCACTTCCGTATGTGAAGCGGAACGCTGTGATGACTTCATCGTAGATGACGAGCGCACCGTGTTCGTGTGTAATATCGTTGACGGCTTGGAGGAAACCAGGTTTTGGCTCGACGATTCCGAAGTTCCCGACAATCGGTTCGACGAGAACGCAAGCGACCTGGTCTCCCCATTCTTTCATCATCTCGCGATACGCTTCGACGTCATTGAACGGGACGGTGATGACTTCTTTGGCAGTGGCTTTCGTCACACCAGCAGAGTCAGGAGAACCGAGTGTCGCGGGACCGCTACCTGCTGCAATCAGCATGAGATCCGAATGTCCGTGGTAACAACCGCTGAATTTCACAACGAGTTCACGACCGGTGTAAGCACGGGCGACTCGTACCGTCGTCATGACGGCTTCGGTTCCCGAATTCGTGAACCGCACTTTATCCATCGACGGGATGGCTTGTTTTAGTTTCTTCGCAAATTCAACCTCGAGACGGTGTGGCGTCCCATATAATAAACCTTTTGAAGAAGCGTTCATAAGCGCTTCGTGAATGTGTGGATGGGAATGGCCGGTAATGATTGGACCGTATGCCGCCAAATAATCGATGTAACGATTGCCGTCTACATCATAAAAATAGGCGCCTTCGCCGCGTTCCATATAAACAGGAGCCCCACCACCGACCGCTTTAAATGAGCGGGACGGGCTGTTGACACCTCCGACGATATGAGTGAGTGCATCTTGGTACAATGCATCAGATGACTGACGATTTGATGAAGTAGTCATATGTATTGCCTCCTTATTCAAATTCGCACTTATTGTATCATAGCCGTCAACCGCTTAAGCTCAGTGTTTGACGAGTAGTTGAGAAATCAGTACACTATTTATAAAGATTACTATGTAAGAAATAAGTTAATGTTCAAAACTATTTCGCATGAATTTTATAGAAGAAATGAGGGATTGACGTGGGAAGCGAAATGCTTGACCATGCTGTTCAGTCGCTCCGAGAACATGGAGTCAGAATGACGCCTCAGCGCCAGGCCATTTTGGAGTACCTCGTCACGGAGCACAGTCACCCGACAGCGGATGACATTTATAAAGCACTTGCCGCACGGTTTCCGAACATGAGTGTGGCTACTGTATACAACAACTTGCGTGTCTTTAAAGAAGTGGGTCTCGTTCAAGAGATGAACTACGGAGACGCATCGAGTCGTTTTGACTTCGTGACGTCGAAACATTATCACATCATCTGTGACACGTGTGGGAAAGTCGTCGACTTTAACTATCCTGTATTAGATGAAATCGAATCGGTCGCCTCTCAATTGACTGGATTCAAAGTCGATCGTCACCGACTTGAAGTGTACGGAACGTGCCCGTCTTGTCAGTCTGAACAATCGCAAACACATTAAAACCACATCCGAGGATTCGGATGTGGTTTTTTGTATCAATCCGTTTGTTGCGATTGACGCTTATTATATTTCTCATCAAACTCTTTGCCTTCGAGTGACTGATCGATTGTAAGTGGTTCGTCACAATGCATACATAAATCAACACGGCCGAGCATCTTCGTTTCTTTTTCACAGTTCGGACATGTCACGATAATCGCTTTAGTCGAGGCCATTCCGATAATGAAATAGAGTGCAGAGCTTGCGAGGACCATAACAAACCCAAGTAGCATGAAGATGATCATGAGCCATGTGATCGATTTTGCGAGAAGTCCGAGGTACATGACTCCAATTCCTCCAAAAATGAGGAGTAAGGCTATATTACGTGCACGGTTGATTTTGTTCCCCCGTTTTTTCATATATGAATCCCTCCAATAGTCTGTCTCTATCATAGCTCATCTTCAAACAGGTGAGAAGTTCCTGCGCTTTTTCGGCAGGAGTTTTTTGAAAAGAGGGCGAATTTGGTTCGTATCGAAATGACAATCGTCATATATAGTCAACGTACGATTGAGAGAGAAGGGGTCCGGATGACGATGGAATATGCGACTCGCACCATTTATTCAGAATATGCTGCATTAAAAACGACACTCGGGATTATTGAAGTGAAGAAAAAACGAGCACGGGATCCATTGACGGATCAGTCGGATCGTCTGCTGATTGTCATTGAATCAAGGCAAGATCCGTTTTGGACCGTGAAACATTATCAGGTCGGACAAGAGAAGGTTGTCCTACATGTGGTTAGTGACTCGATGATGGATCGATGGATTGTCATGAATGAAAACCGGCGTGCTATTCATTGGATTGAAGATGGGCTCGTTTTATTTGAACGAAATGAATATATTTTGGAGTTACGACAGCGAAATCGGAATTTGACGAATCGGGAGCAGCGTCTACAGCTCTCGCTTTCATTCGCGAAATTGTTACGTCGATTTGAGGACGGGCGCTATTTATTTTTAGAAGGAGAGTTTCAAGACGCCTTCACTCAGATTCATCATGCGCTCACCCATTTGGCACGACTTTCGATTTTAGAAGCGGGCATTCATCCTGAAATCGTGTTGTGGGAACAAGTCCGAGCCATCGACCTTGAGATTTATAAGTTGCACGAAGAACTTGTCGGTGGACAGGAAACGCTCGAACAAAGAATCCATCTTGTCGTGATTGGTATGGAACATTTGATTCAATCGAAAGTGTTACCAGGTACATTGTTGTTACTTCAGACGATGCAAGAAAAAGATGAGGCATGGACGTTCTCTGAATTAATGGAACATCCGAATTTGAACGAACTTCGGGTCGACCTCGGAAGTATCATTGGTTTTTTAGTGAAAAAAGGATATGTTCGTACGGTCACGAGACCGACAAAAGGAGTCGGGGTAGAAGCAGTTCTTTATGAGATTGCGTAACGACCCCTGCTTAGGAATGACGAGGAGAAAAACAGGTATATGAAACTATTGAAATTTAGCGTGGGCACCATCTTTATTTTGTTCGTCACGGTTGTGATTTCCGTCTTTGTCGCGCTCTTTACGATGGGCGACCCAATCACACTAGGGCGACCGATTATTTGGACGGTATGGTATATAGCCATTCTGCTCATCGTGTGTATGGGACTCTATGATTTTTCGTCCTTTTCAAAACAAAAGATTCGAAAAGTTCTAGGCTGGGGTGCGTTGGCCGGTGTTGTCCTCTTCGCTTCTGTGAAAGGATACTATATGTATCAAGATAGTTTGAAGATCGAGGAACGCGGTGTGGAGTTGACGGATTATCAGCCGTTCACGAATTCTGGACAATTGGCAAAGCTCGATCATGAATCCACGGTGAAGTTTGAGGGAGGACTGCCACGATTAGACGGGGCGACCGCACTCTATCCGATGTACGCTTCATTCGTGGAAGCAGTCTATCCGGATTCGGAAACGTATGACCCATATAATGATCAAACGAGTAAAGTCGTATCGACGACAACACCGGAAGCATACAGTCGACTCATGAACAATCAGACTGACGTGATTTTTGTCGCTGGTCCATCTGACCGTCAGTTGCAAGAGGCGGAACAAAAAGACGTCTCTCTACATATGACAGCAATCGGCAGAGAAGCATTTGTGTTCTTCGTTCATGAAGATAACCCCGTCGATTCTTTGACGATGGAACAAGTTCGTGGTATTTATTCTGGAGATATTCAGAATTGGAAAGAGGTTGGGGGCAACTCAGAATCCATCCGAGCTTTCCAAAGACCGGAGGATAGCGGCAGTCAAACGGCGTTACAAAAGATGATGGGCGAACAAAAACTCATGAAAGCACCGGTAGAAGATGTTCCTGAGGGGATGGGCGGAATTATTCAACAAACGTCATCGTATCGAAATCATAAAAATGCGATTGGATTCTCATTCCGATACTATGCGACAGAAATGGTAAAGAACCACAAGATTAAGTTACTTCGTATAGAAGGAATCGAACCGACCGTTGAAACTATTCAGGATGGGTCATATCCATTGACTTCAGAATTCTATGCGGTGACTACGAATGAGAAGGCGAGACAATATGGAGATTTTCTAAATTGGCTTGCAAGCGAGGATGGGCAGACCTTGGTTGAAGAGACGGGCTATGTACGTCTTGATTGATCCAAAGCAAAAGGTTTACTTTTCGTTCTATTGACGGGAAGTAAATCTTTTTTAATTTTTTATCGTTTTTTGTATTGACGAAGTGGTAAATAGAGATTATAGTTATAAACGTTGTCACGGCAAAAGATTATTTCAGAAAAACAATTTGTGAAAAAGTTGTTGACGAAAACAATCGAAACGTGATAGATTAATGAAGTCGCCAAGAGCGGCAGACGAACTTTGAAAACTGAACGATGAGGCAAAAATAAGTTTTACAATTTTTGAATGAAGCGCAAGCTTCGTCAATTTAA